>NZ_JACGVZ010000170.1:0-226 GCF_014077465.1 Colwellia sp. BRX10-4 | reverse complement strand
GAGTAAAATACTTATAACAAGTCATTAAAGCAGGACAAAAAACAGTTGGTTTTTGCTCCTGCGTCGCTTATTTTAACCAACTGTTTTTTGCCTCTTAATGAGGCGTTATGCGGCATTGCGAATTCGATTAAATGTAATTGTGGTAGTTGTCTTTTCTTTATCTTGGTTATTTACGCGTAATTAAATCTATTTCACTTTTTGGTTAAATAGTTTTTCGCCAAAGTAG
>NZ_JACGVZ010000024.1:0-63154 GCF_014077465.1 Colwellia sp. BRX10-4 | reverse complement strand
TTTTGTCTAGCGACAATAGCACTGTGGCACCACCTGATCCCATTCCGAACTCAGAAGTGAAACGCAGTAGCGCCGATGGTAGTGTGGGAGTTCCCATGTGAGAGTAGGACATTGCTAGGCTTCTAATTAAGTTTAATAATAACCATTTAAATGGTATTGTTAAGCGGCTGTTTAAGATAATGCAACTAACAAGTTGTATTATCGGCCCCGTGGAGGGGTTCCCGAGTGGCCAAAGGGACCAGATTGTAAATCTGATGGCTCAGCCTTCGGTGGTTCGAATCCACCTCCCTCCACCACTTTATTCAAACAAATCTCCTATTATTTAATGATATTAGCGCTTAGCTAATTTTTGTTATATCTGAATACTTATCACTTAACTTTTTAAATCTAATATAAAACTCACTTGTAGAATCGGTCAAGGTTAATGCTTTAATTAACATCTCAGCCTGTGCTAGATCGCCAACCCTCTCATTATCTTTTTCAAACGAAACAAGTAACACTTGCAATAAATTCAACTTAATCCCTGTGTGATTAGGAAAATGAACCAGTGCTGTATTGAGTTTATCAATCGCTAAACCGTATTTATGTTTCTTATATAGACTAACACCTAACTCTAATGCGCTTTGTGCCGCAATCTTTTCTTGGTCACCATAAGGCTTATCTGCAATAGTGTTTATTTGTGTGAGTATTGGGGAATTATCATGATTTACATGAGCTAGCTCAGTTAGTAGGTTATCAGCATAAGACTTCTTTCCCATAGCAATGAGTGACTTGGCTATTGCAATTGTACCTACTGGTGATATTTGATTTTTACAGTTGATTAGTAACAACTCAGCTTCTTTTAATGCCTCTTTAGCTAGCCTTGGATCTTTAATTTTATCATACAACCTAGCGGCCAATAATTTACTATGAATCTTAATTTCTATGGTATTAAAGTCTCTGACCATATCGGTCAGTAATTTAAAGGCTTTGTTACTTAGTCTGCGCGATTTTTGAGGTTCTAGATCTGTCATGGACTCAAGTAGCGCTTCGACAAAATGTAAGGTGTTATCAGGTTTTCTATGAACAGAGTGAAAGGCAAGCGCTTCAGTTTTAGCAAAAGCTTGTGTTGCTTTATCAAAGTTCTCATTTGTTAAACATAAGTCTGCATATTTTTCTAGACGTGGTACAGAAAGGGGTGAAACAACCAAAGCATTTTCTAAAATGGCTGCTGCTAACAGAGGTTCCTTATTTAATTGGTAGGTATTGGCTAGCCAATCGTAAGCTGACAAATAAAGTGGATTATTTTCTATTACCGTATTAAAACAATCAACGGCCAAGTCATAATCATGATCGAGTAATGCTATTTTTCCTAGGCCAATTGCAGCCCACTGACAATTAGGAGAACAAGCGTAAGTCTGGTAAATGTCTCGGGCCTTACCAAATTGTTTTAACTCAAAGTATTGCCTAGATTGAATTCCTAAACACTCATTTTTATAAATTGAATTTATGGAGATAATATCTTGGCATAATGAAATAACTTGTTGGGAGTCGTTGTTATCCATAGCGTTATATATATCAAGCATGGCTGTTTTTTTAGCGAAACATCGCGCTAATCGAATGCTAAGATCGTTAAGCGTATATGGCTTAGCAAGGTATTCATCAGGTTTATGTTCGAGGGCAGCTAACACCATAGCTTGTGAAACCTCAGCGGTTATCATAACAATAGCGCAATGACGTGAGATAAACTTTTTAGACCTTAATTCCTCAAGAATATGTTGACCATTTTTTTTATCTTCACCTAGATCATAACCTAATAATATAACGTCAAACTGAATTTTTTCACATAGTGTTAATACATCTGAGGCGCGGTTACTCGTATCAACACTAAGAGTACCGAGTGTGTTAGCGAATAATTTCAATGCATCACGTGATTGGCTGATACTTTCAACGATTAAAAAACGCATCTTGCTGTATTCAATCTTGTTCATAAACTCCCTTGAATATTCTTTTAACTGTAGAGACTTTTAGCGGAATTAAAACCACTTGTCTAGCTTTGCAACTGACAATAATTAAATATTAGGATATATAGCTTATTTGCTTGCAGATAACCCTTCTCGTAATTGCACTTATAATAGCTATACTGTATTCTGCAACGCCGCTGTACATTGGCTAACTTCCACTTTTTATAAAGAGATTTATCTATGGGTTTTACCTCGTTGGGCTTATCTGCCCCGATTCAAAAAGCGATTGCTGAAAAAGGTTATACCGAACCATCACCAATTCAAGCACAAGCAATTCCCGCCGTACTAAGTGGGAAAGATGTCATGGCAGCAGCACAAACGGGAACAGGAAAAACAGCAGGATTCACTCTACCAATTTTGGAACGCTTATCCGGTGGCAATAAACCACAAGCTAATCAAGTTCGTACCCTTATTTTAACACCTACACGAGAGCTCGCTGCGCAAATATACGAAAATGTGGAAATGTACGGTAAGTATTTACCTTTAACGGCTACTGTTGTTTTTGGTGGTGTTAAAATTAATCCGCAAATGATGCGTTTACGACAAGGTGTCGATATATTGGTAGCAACGCCAGGTCGTCTTCTTGATCTTTATAATCAGAAAGCGGTTAGTTTTAAACAACTTGAAATACTCGTACTCGATGAAGCGGATAGAATGCTAGATATGGGCTTTTTACGTGATATTAAAAAAGTTTTATCGGTATTACCAAAACAACGCCAGAACCTTTTATTTTCAGCAACCTTTTCAGAAGATATCCGTGATTTAGCACGTGGATTAGTAAATAACCCTGTAGAGATCTCAGTTAGCCCAAGAAACACCACAGCAGAGAAAGTTGCACAGGTAATATATCCGGTTGATAAAAAACAAAAAGCTGGACTATTAACCGCATTAATAAAAGATAATGGTTGGCAACAAGTTTTAGTGTTTATGAAAACTAAACATGGAGCGAATAAATTAACGAAGCAACTAGAAGCTGAAGGTATAAAAGCTGCAGCAATTCATGGCAATAAAAGCCAAGGGGCTAGAACAAAAGCCTTAGCCAATTTTAAAGATGGCACAGTGAATGTTTTAGTTGCCACAGATATAGCGGCACGTGGTATTGATATTGACCAATTACCACAGGTTGTTAACTTTGAATTACCTAATGTAGCAGAAGACTATGTTCACCGAATCGGTAGAACAGGTCGAGCAGGTGCCAGCGGTAAAGCTGTTTCTTTAGTGTGCTCAGATGAAATTGATTTATTGAATGATGTAGAACACCTTATACAAACTCATATTCCACGTGAAGTTATCGAAGGGTTTGAACCTTTTAATGTTTTATTGGAGTCACGCCCGCTAAGACCTTTGAAAGTAAATAAACCTAAAAAGGCTAAATTCGAACATCATGACGGACAACGTTCTGCAGATAATGCTCGAGGCCATAAGCCACAAAGTAAAAACCCTCGTCATAGAAATGATAGTAACGCGAATAAAGATTCAAATGCAGGTGGCCGTCGTAAAAATCCAGTAAGTACCGCCCCTAAAAATAGTAGCGACCCTTACTCAGCTTCACGCTAATTAATAAACTAAGGCTCTTAATGAGCCTTAGATTCTTTTGGCTAATAATTTATCAAGGTTATTTGCAAAGGCTTGTCTGTCACCTTGACTAATCGGCGGAACGCCACCCGTTTGAATGCCGCTAGAGCGTAAAGTATCCATAAAGTCGCGCATGTTGAGTCTTTGCCTAATATTACTTTTGGTATAAAGTTCACCTCTAGGGTTTAGAGCCAAACAACCTTTTTCTACGACTTCTGCCGCTAACGGGATATCTGCAGTGATCACTAAGTCATATGCAGTACAGCGTTTAACAATTTCATTATCAGCCACATCAAAACCTGAACTTACTTGTACAAAGGAAATAAACTTGGACGGTGGCATTTTTAGAAAATGATTGGCAATTAAAATAGTTTCAATTTTTGCACGGTCAGCCGCACGAAATAAGATATCTTTAATTACCGCAGGACAAGCGTCGGCATCGACCCAAATTTTCATTATATTCCTCTTAGATTTATTGATTGCGATTGTTAGGCGGATATATTTCTATTTTAATATGATGATTGTTGGTATACCTAGTAGAATATATACAATGGTAAAATTTTAAATTGAAAGGGTATCCATACACAAGGGTACCCATTAATATTTTTTAAGAGAGTTAAAGCATGAACGAGCCACAAAGAGACATCACCCTTAGATTTTTAGCCGAACCACAAGATGTAAATTTTGGCGGTAAAGTTCATGGTGGGGCGGTAATGAAATGGATCGATTTAGCTGCTTATGCTTGTTCAGCTGGGTGGAGTGGTCGCTATTGTGTAACTGCTTATGCGGGTGGCATACGTTTTATTGCTCCGATTCATGTTGGTAGCTTAGTTGAAGTTGAGGCTAAGGTGATCTACACCGGTAATTCATCAATGCATATTGCATTAGAAGTTAATGCCTGTGATCCAAAGTTCCTTAATCGTACATTGACCACTCATTGCATTGTTATAATGGTTGCAGTTGACGAGAACGGTAAGTCTGAAAAAATACCAACGTGGATCCCAGAGTCACCAGAAGATATTAAACAACATGAGTCAGCGATAAAGTTGATGGAAATGCGCAAACTCATTGGCGAAGAAATGCAAATTTTTGTGGAATAGTCATGCTACCTAATACAAAATCTGATAGGAATATTTTATAGTGCAAGCTCTAGACGAACAACAAATCAAACTCGTTTTAAATTACGATGATGCTCAACGAGCAAATTACTTTCTGAAAGAAGTTGTCGTAAATAATGAAATTTGGATATTAAAAGACGAGCACGGCTGTGTGATGCTTAATACTGAAGATGAAGATTGCGTACCTGTCTGGCCAAATAAAGAATTTGCCCAAGCTTGGGCCACAGATGAATGGCAAGAATGTCAGCCAGAAGCTATTTCATTAAGTAAATGGTTTAGTCACTGGTCACATGGTTTGGCAGACGACGAATTAGCCTTAGTGGTGTTTCCTAGTCAAAATGAGCAAGGGTTAGTTTTTTACCCAGATGAGCTTGAACAAGAACTAAAAAACAAACAAAAAAATCAATCAGCCAAAGGTCAGCGTTAATTACATGAGTTTTACTTCTTTAGCATTAGATAAGAGCCTAACCAACGCTGTAAAAGCACTTGGTTATAATGAGGCCACCCCTATTCAGTTAAAAGCTATTCCTGCGATCTTAGCTGGAAAAGATATTATGGCTGGAGCGCAAACAGGAACAGGAAAAACAGCGGCCTTTGCTTTACCTATTTTGCAAAAGTTAATGGCAACACTTCCTGAAAGTCGTCCTGTTCGAGCTTTAGTGTTAACGCCTACACGTGAACTTGCTCAACAAGTCTATAAAAGTTTTGTTAGTTATGCTGAAAACACAGAACTCAATATTGCCGTTGCTTACGGTGGTGTCAGTATTAACCCACAAATCACTGCATTAAACAAAGGTGTGGATGTTTTAGTGGCAACCCCCGGAAGATTGCTTGACCATATTATTAATGGCTCTTTAGCGTTAACGGAACTGGAATTTTTAGTCTTTGATGAAGCTGACCGTATGTTAGATATGGGCTTTAAAGATGAGATAGACCGTATCTTAAATCGGGTACCACTTAAGCGCCAAACCCTTTTGTTTTCAGCAACTTTCGACGATGCAATTTTTAAACTGAGTAAAAACTTATTAACCGATCCTGAGTTAATTGAAGTCAGTGAGCGAAATGCTGCGGCGGCAAAAGTAGAACAAATCCTTTATACCGTTGATAGTGATCGAAAGCGTGAATTAACCTCATTTTTAATCGGTTCAAAGAATTGGAAACAAGTCCTTATTTTCACCCGTACTAAGGTAACTGCCGACGCATTAGCGAAAGAAATGTGTAAAGACGGTATTAAAACGCAATCGATTCATGGCGATAAATCTCAGGGCGCAAGAGAAAAAGCCTTAGCAGAGTTTAAAGAAGGAAAAACTCGTGCCTTAGTGGCTACCGATGTTGCTTCTCGTGGTTTAGATATTGCAAACTTAAACTATGTCATTAACTACGAACTCCCTTATATTGCTGAAGATTATATTCATAGAATAGGAAGAACGGGTCGAGCAGGTAATGAAGGGGTAGCTGTTTCGTTGATGAGCCCTAGCGAAGAATGGTTATTAGAAGCGGTTGAAAAAGTACTCGATACGCGCTTATTACAGCAATGGTATCCTGGTTATGAACCTGACTTAACAAAAACAGAGAAGCCCGCCCGTAAAGGTGGCCAAAAACAGCGCGATAGGAAAAAAGCGTTAGGTCAAAGCGCACGCTCGAAAAAACGAACAAGTACAGAAAGTAAATATGGGCGCCGTTAAACTTATCTTTGTCAACTAACCTAAATACTAACTGACAATGGGCCAACTCATTAATATGCTAGCGCCAACAGTGGCGCTTTTATTTTGTCTGTTTTCAACACTAAGCTGGCCAAAGTGATTTTTTATAATTTCAGCACATAACGATAGACCTATGCCAGATCCTCCAGGTTTAGTGGTATAAAAAGGGGTTAATACATTGTTGAGATTAGCAAAACCTGGCCCGTTATCTTCAACTTCAATTATTTGTTGCTCTTGTTTATAAAATGCTTTTATGACTATTTTAGTTTGGATATTTTCACTTGCTTCTTGAGCATTCTTTACTAAATTTATAATCACTTGAGCTATTTGTTCTTCATCACCGAAGCATTGTTGATTACCTTGGAATTCAATAGCACAAAGCTGCTCATTAACTAATAATTTCGTTTCATCAATAATTTCACTTAAATTAAACCACTCAAGCTTAGGTAATGGAAGTTGAGTTAATTTGCTGTATTCACTAATAAAAGACAATAATCGATTACTACGTTTATGGATACGAGAAAGTACTAAACGCGTTTGTTGCTCATCTAATTCATCAGCAGATAATAAAGTATCTGTCATAGAAGCCATCGGAGTAAGAGAGTTACGTAATTCATGCCCTAAAACACGTATTAGGTTTTGTTGGGTTACGCTACTATTCTTATTTAATAATTGAGAAATGTTGATAGCAGAAAAAAGCCAATGATCTTGGTTCTCTTGCTTGTATTGAATACTTTGACACTGCCATTGTTGATCAAACTTGGGGTGAGTTAACTGTCCATTTTGATGTTTGAAACCTAAGTCGCTTGCAAAACTTCCTACTAGCATAGGTTGTTGGATCTGTTCATTCATTGCTGTATTACGATAGGTGAGTTGTTGGTTTTCGTCGAACAAGCATACAGGTACAGACCAAGCATTGAGAATGTGATTTAATAAATTGTCTAAGCTTTGATGATTACGTGATTTGGTCAAATTTACTTGAGCTAATCCGGTAATTTCTTTTTGTAAAGCAAGCAGTAAATTATCGGGATGTTGTTGTTTAAAGCGAAGGTTCTGTTCACCCTCCTTAAGTATTTGGGTGAAAGTAGTCAGTTGCCTAATGGCTTGGCACCAAAATGAATAACAACGCCATGCTACCCAGATTAATGGGTAGGCAAGTGCAAATAATAATGTGGCTACACCGAGCAAGCTCCAACCTAAAGTTAAGGTGAGTGCGGCAACCAAACTTATTATTAATAAAACCACAAAACTTAGCGCGATGACTAAGTTTTTTTCATTGCTCACTTAACCGTACCTGCTTTCATATACTTACTCTTTAGAGATGTTTTCATTATTAGCAAATTTTTCTAAGCGTCGATAAAGCGCATTACGCGAAATATCCAAAATTTTAGCAGCTTCAATAACGTTACCTTGTGTAACCGTCATCGCCTTGTCGATAAGCTGCTGCTCGGCTACTTCTAACGGTTGTAGAACAATATGATTTTGTTCATTTTGTGGAACTTCAAGTAATAACTGTAAATCTGTTATTTCATTACTGGTTGCCATTAATACGGCTCGTTCAATAACGTGACTCAATTCGCGTATATTACCCGGCCAGTTATGTCGAGTAAGTTTAGTTAAAGCAGAGTCAGATAAGGTTATGGGATCCTTCTGATATTTTTTACAAAACGTATTAATAAAGTTTACTGTTAATAGCGCCATGTCAGCAAGGCGTTCTCGCAAAGGTGGTAAGGTGATTACGAACGTATTTAATCGGTAAAGTAAGTCTTGTCGAAAGCCACCTTCGGTAACCAAATAGTGTAAATTTGCATTGGTTGCGCTGATCAAACGAACATTAGCACTTTGTGTTTGGCTTGAACCTAATATTTCATATTGACCCGTTTCTAAAACGCGTAATAACTTAGGCTGTAAAATAAGGGGTAAAGAGCCGATTTCATCAAAAAACAAACTGCCTTGATCTGCTAATTGAAAACGGCCAATTCTATTTTGTTTCGCATCAGTAAATGCACCTTTTTGATGACCGAATAATTCACTTTCAAATAAATTTTCAGGTATCGCTGCCATGTTAACTGAAATTAAGGGGGCATTATGACGTGTTGAAAGTTGATGAATACGTTCTGCCAGAAGCGACTTTCCTGTACCGTTCTCACCTAAAATAAGTACATTGGCATCGATCGGAGCTATTTGCTTAACTAGTTGCTCGATGGCAATCATAGCAGGTGATTGGCAAATCCATGTCGATGGCGTTTTATTTTCTACTGCTGAATTTAATAAAGCACGATAGCCTTGATTTTCTTGCTGAAGTTTAGCCACATTAAGCTGCTGATGAATGCTATTGAGGAGCTTCTCTTTTTGCCATGGTTTTTCAATAAAATCGCACGCACCTTGTTTTAAACCCTTAACGGCAAGTTCAATACTGCCCCACGCGGTCATTAAAATAACGGGAATTTTATTTTTATGGAGTTGAGTGAGAATTTCTAAACCTTCTTTTCCGCTGGTGGTATCACGGCTAAAGTTCATGTCTAATAAAATTAAATCAGGCTTTTGTCGTTCTGCTTGAATAATCACTTCTTTAGGATTTTCGGCTTCAATTATACGAAAGCCACTCGCTTGTAATAGTAACGTTAGGGCTAACCTAATATCTTCATCATCATCGGCGATGAGAATCGTGGCATTATTTTTATAATCCAACAAAAAATCCTTAACTATTTATATTGTTAATGTTGAGGCAGTAATAGACATATACAAAGTGAGGAACTCTTGGTCAACCCTCACTTAACTTTATCAATTTACCTAATGATAACGTAATTTTAAGTATGAAAAAATGTTACTCTTCACGTAATGCTTGCATTGGGTCAGCACTTATTACGCGCCAAGCAGGAATAATGACAGACAAGAACACAATAAAAATCAAACCTAAATCTAATATCGTCATAGCGACGCCATTAAATTCAGGTAACATCGTTAAGTGCTTTTGAAGTTGCTCATAACCAAAAACTGAAAATGCAAAGCCTAGTCCTAAACCCAATACCAACATCCACAAAGCATCTTTTAAAATAAAGCGTACTAATAGTGACTGTTTCGCGCCAGTCGCCATGCGTACGGCTAATTCATACTTACGATGGTTTGTTGTCATTTGAGTCAAACCTGCAACACCAATAGCGGCAAGTATTATGGTCAGTAGTGTCACCGTGACTATTATCCATAAACTAGTACGATGCATTTGAGTCATTTCAGCCCACGTATCATTCAATGCGCTAATTTCTAAGTTTTTGAACAGAGGGAATTGCGCTTTGAACTTATCTTCTATCATTGAAGTCGTTAGTTTTTTTCCTTCAGGCATCATAACCGTGTAGGTTAAATAATTTGATGAACTGGGTTCCACGTTATAAACAATGGGTAGCTGATGTGTTTTCAAGTGTCCTGGTAGGCTTTTAAGTGTCGGCACAATGCCTTGGATAATCGCGTCTGAAACTCTTAGTTTTTTACCAATAATTTCATTAAATGAAAGCTTGGGGTACATGATTTTTGCCATCGCGGCGTCTACAATAACTATTTGCTCATCATTTTCTATTTGTTCTTTTGTAATGTTTTCCCCTGCTATCAAGGGGATTTTAAAGGCTGAAAAGTAACCTTCGTTGAAATATTTTTTTTCATAGCTTATTGAAAAATTAGTATTCTCTTCTTTATACGTTTGTATTGTAAAACTTCCATTAAGTGGCCCAGACGAAGGAACAATAACTTTGCTGCCACTTACATTGCTTTCAATAAACGTCATCATTGTTGTGTCATGATTACTTAATACCATCGTTTCAAGGTGTTCATATAGAACGTTTTTAGGTCCCTTCGTTTTAGGTTCCATACTAATCTGATAGCTATTACCTAATGTATAACCGACCTCACCAAAGACCTCTTCATAACTTTGCAGTGCGAGCATTACGCTTGATGTTAATAAAATAGAAGCTAAAGATAGCTGAAGTACCATTAATACTTTACTTAATGTTTGGTTGTTTTGTGTCTGTATACCTTTACCGCTGCTATTTAGATTATCTACTAAGCTATGTTTATTAACGTCAATAGTCGCGAGTAAACTAAAAATTAGTGTCAATAACATTACAATTAATAAAGCGGCGATCACCGTTGGAAAATCAAGGCTTATTGTTGCTAATAAAGGTAAATTGTTGCCAGCTAATATAGGCAAGAGTTTGATTATCCAGCCTGCTGACAATAAGCCAGTTATGGCTGCTAAACTGAAGCAAGGGAGGTTTTCCAAAAAAATTAGTAGCCGTAATTTATTTAGGTTGGCGCCTAAACTTAGCTGAATTGCAAATTCTTTACTTCTCGCCTGATAATGTGCAATAAACAAGTTTAATAAATTAAGTGTGGCCATTAATAATAAACCAACAACCGTTACCAATAAAGTGACAATAAGTGATACTGAAGAGCCTAGTAAATTTTCACGGTAGCTTTTATTACTAATGCTTAGTTCGAAGTTTTTACTAAACATTTTGAATGTGGCTGCTGCCTCAGCAGTAAAGTTGTTCTCTACGTATCTTGTACTCCATTCTTTAATTTCATTTTCAGTTAAAATTCTACGATTATCTTTTTGTAAAACAATAATATTTTCTAAGTCGCCATTAAGTGCGTTTGACTCAGGCTCAGACTTTTTCTGTGGTAAGTTACTTATCTGCCACACTTGTTTTGAATTGATAATTCCCGTACTTTTTATGGCTGTCACGTCTTCAATAACACCTGCAATGGTATAATTTTTATCTTCTAGTTGAATTATTGATCCTAAGGCAGAATTTTTGTTCGAAAATGCACTTTGCCATAAGCTATTTGAGATCCAAACAAAGCGTTCAGGTGAAGTAATATTAACGTCTTGGCCTTTAATTAATTTTGATCCCAATACGGTTAGAATGTTACTAGACGCTTTATGCTTATTTACCTCATATTGAGTATTATTGATGGAAATCTTGGCTGTTTGGGTAGAAATACTTGCCCACTCACCTAATGCTGAATAATCATCATAAAAGTGAGCTAGACGTTTCATTTCAAAAAAAGGCACAATAAAATCATCACTAAATGGAACATTTATTGAATAAGTATGAAGCTTATCCTCATTAGGCACACCTTGTAACGGCTGCAAAAAAAGAGTCGATGAAATCGCTATTACCGTTAACACCGCACCAAGTGTTAGCCCTAAGGTTAGAATAAGCGGTACACTTAAACGAGGTAAAGAAAATACCCGTCCGATGCCGCTATAGAAAGCTTTTCTGACTAAGCTCATGCAACCCCCTGCAATTTTCTATTTTTTTCGGCGTAGTTAGGTGGGGTTGTATTTGCTTGTGAAACTATTTGTCCATCAAGTAGCTGAATTTGGCGACTTGCACAACGTGCATAGCGAGAATCATGGGTTACCATTACAATAGTAGAGCCTGCTTTATTTAGTGTTTCCAATAAAGCCATAACTTGGTCACCATTTTTACTATCTAGGTTACCGGTGGGCTCATCCACTAAAATTAAATCAGGTTTCCCAACTAACGCACGAGCGATGGCGATACGTTGTTGTTGACCACCTGATAACTGATTAGGTCGATAACTTTGACGGTGTGCCATATCAACTTGTGCTAATACTTCTTCAACACGTTGCTTGATTTCTGCCTTTTTTACTTTCCTGTGTTCAAGTGGCAAAGCGACATTTTCAAAAACGGTCAAACTGTCGATTAAATTAAATGATTGAAATACATAGCCAATATGCTGGTTTCTTATTTGTGTTCTCTGGTCAACTTTCAAACCTTGGGTATTAATATCTGCTATTATATATTCACCTTCGCTGGCGTTATCCATTAACCCCATAATTGACAATAGTGTTGATTTTCCGCAACCAGAAGGTCCGGTAATAGCAACAAACTCACCTTGATTAATATCTAAAGACAGACCTTGTAGTGCATGCGTTTCAATTTGTTTGCTATCGAAACGTTTATGAACGTTATTCATGTTAACTATAGTTTTCATTATTATTTCCTTATTTTTATGATTGTTTTAATGACTACATTTTTATAATCAATACTTAGAATTACGTTAATAAGTAAGGGTTAATTCTTTGAATCTTTCATAATGGCGAGTATCACTGCTAATAATTTCATCGCCAATACTTAACCCCTCAATTATCATCAATTTGTTTTGAGAAAGTTCTCCGAAAACAACTTCTCGTTGCACAACAGTATTTTTGTTAGTTTTTACGAATACACTTTGTTTTGAACGTGGGCGAAGCCCCGATGTTTGCTTGATAAAAGTGGCATTGGTTTCGTGTTTTACAAATACTTGTGCAGACACTGACAAAGAGGGGCGAGCGTTCGAAGTCAGTTCGCTGTCAATTACCACCTCAGCTAATACAGAGCCATTCGTTACAATACTTTCAATACGGCTTATATGTGCTTTGACTGAGCCTTTTTGAGTGTTAATCGTGACGAGGGCACCAATATCAATTTGATCTGCTAACTGTTGAGGCAAGCGTAAACGCGCGATTAACGCTAAATCACTACCTACTTTCGCAAGTGATTGGCCCAACTGAACACTTTGGCCTAATTCAACTTCTAAACTTTGTAATGAACCGGAAATCCCACCTTTTACATGCATGTCTTCAAGTTGTTTTTCTAATAAAACCACTTGAGATTCTTGCTGAGTAATCGTGATATCGCGTTGGGTTAGTTGGTATCCTTGCATTTCAACAAATTGTATTAATTTTTCATTTTCAAACTTTAATCGCTTGGTTTGTTGTTTCACTGATAATTTAGCGCGTTGCAAATCTATTTGTGAGGAAACGCCTAAATCCATTAAGTTTTCATTAACAGAGAGTTCAAGCTGAGCTTTTTCAATTTCGGCCTCAATATCAGCGATACGACCTTGATAATTTAAGCGCAGACTTTGTTGCTCATATTTAAAGGCTTCACGTTGCGCTTGTTGTTGTGCTAACAAGCCTTTAGCTTGGTTAACTTCTTGCTCAAGTTTAGGGTTTGTTAATAATAGTATGATAGTTTCAGTTGTTATTTTTGTCCCTGGGCGAACTAAAATCTCAGCGACTTTACCCATTGCTGGCGCCGTGAGTAAACGCTCTTTGGCAGAATAAAACTCACCATAAGCATTTGTGTAAATATCAATAGCACCTTGCTCAACGGCTTGAAAAGTTAACGTGCCATAAGCTACTTCTTTGATCGCTTTACTACTCACAGCGAAAGCAGCATAACCAATAAGTGCAATAAATAAACTAAAGGCTAACCATTTTTTCCAAGGTTTTTGTTTTAATAATTTTATTTCCATTGAACGTCTATTGCTATAAGTATAAAGTTGAATAGTGCAATGGAAGAGTTGTGCCAATAATTAAATTGTATATATATCAATTGAATATGTATTTTAGTTTAATACAGAGGTGAGTAACTGTTCGTTTTTGATAGGCGTATGTTCGGAAATGTAAAATCTATTAAGTTCACCTTAATAGATTTTTATAATGGAGAAGGTAAATAATTGACCATTAAAGCGTAAAGAGGTGCGCGACTAATGCGGTGTAGTCAGCGAAAAAGTTTTTATCATCAAGGGCTTTAGAATTTATCAAATATTTACCATTAACCACCATAGTCGGAACACCGGTTAATTGACGAGCTGCTGATAACTTATCCTGAGTCTGCTTATTACGCTTAGCTTCACTAATAATGCTAAAGTTTTTCATGCCTTTATCAAATTTAGCACCATCTCCGCCACTCAATACAAAAATGTTACGAATATCTTCTTCGCTATTTATCGTTGCACGCTCGGTCTGTAAATAGTTAAAAATGGCAGGAGAGAATTTTTTAGCAATAGCCGTTTTCTCGGCAATAATAAGGGCTTTACTTAGCATAAACTGAATTTCTGGCGCAGTTTGTTGCATAAAGTCCACGTGCGTTTTTTCTAGCTTAGCCCCATTGGGCAATATCTTTTCGAATTCATTTAAATAGGGCTCATAAGCGCGACACGCAGGACAGTAATAAGAGAAGTATTCACGCAGCTCAGGTTTGTTGGTCGTTTGTTCAGATATAACGCTATAGTGCTTACCTTCTTCAAATTTACTGTCTTGTGCTGCAATCGCTGTCGCAGCGAATAAGGTCAAGGCGATGAATCCGCCAAATAGTGTTTTAAGAGCTTTCATGGTTATCCTTAGAGAATCATTTATTAGTTTTTATTGTTGCGAGTATAGACCAAAGTAAAAAGCGTCGGTTCATCGTAAAATGTAAAAGTTTATTACGAAAATTTTTTATCGAAAGTCATTATTTAAAATGAATTAAAAGACATAAGTTTAAATTATTTGAAATAATAGTTAAACGTTGTTGAATTGTAGCCGTTTTGTTTTTTAGTACATTACTATTTTCATCAGTAAATGGTTTGTTTATTTCATTATTATCAGTGGTTAATGTTTTTGTGGCTTTTCCATTATCTATCCTTATTTGTGGGTGTAAGACTATTCTGTCAAAACAATAAATGACAAACCAACGATATAAACTTACACTTAATATAAGTTAAGCTTATGGGCAATAAGTAAAAATGGATCAACGACTCAAGTATTTAAATGCAATGCGTACCTTTGAAAGTGCTGCTCGACATAAAAGCTATAGTCAAGCGGCAGAAGAGTTGTTTGTTTCTCAAGCGGCGGTTAGCCAACAAATGCGGCAATTGGAAAATGTTTTATCCGTAAAATTATTCGTTCGTACCGGCCGTAAAATGTTGTTAACGCCAAGCGGCGAGACTTTGTATGAGTCGACACATCAAGCGCTTAACACATTAATAAAAGGGCTTAACAGTATCCAACAAGAAGATATTGCTGGCGATTTAACGATTACGTCAACACAAGCATTTTGTTCTTTATGGTTAATGCCTCGTTTATATAAATTTTCTCAAGTACACCCGGATGTTAATGTACGCATATTAGGCTCAAATCAGAAAGAAGATTTACAACAAAAACATATAGATTTGGCGATACGCTTTGGTGTTAAAAAACAAATGTCCAACGCTGACAATCTCGTTATGGAAGATTTTGGTGAAGACGTTGTTTATCCCGTTTGCTCCCCCAAGTTATTACAACACATGTGGCTTCAAAGCCCCAAAGACCTCCTAGACTGCACCTTAGTTAGCTTAGCTAATGAGCAGGTAGTTACTTGGGATAAATGGTTTGAGCATGCAGGCGTCAAAGGCTTTGAAAACATGACTAAGAAAACAGAAGTTACCTCGAGCGACATGGCCTTAAATGCGGTATTAAGTGGTCATGGCGTTACACTTGCTGCCAATGCAATGTTTTCACAATACATTCAGACTAAGCAATTAGTTGTGCCTTTTAAAATTAAGCATCCAGTGATTTGGAAACGCTATTTGGCCTACGATCCCAATTCAGCTAAGCTTAAACGTATTCAGGTTTTTATTGACTGGGTGCGCGCCGAAATGGCAAGCTCAGCACCGAAAGTATTATTAAGATAATCTTGCTTTCGTTACATTTATCTAAGGAATATCAGTAGATGCCCTGTATTTTAGTTATTGATGACCGTCCGGATATCCGTCTAAGTTTAGCGGTATTGTTAGAAGATCATCACTACACCGTTATTGAAGCCGACAACCCTCAAGTTGCACAAGTGAAATTAAAAAACCATGCTATATCCTTGATATTGCTTGATATGAACTATCAATTAGACACAACGTCTGGTGAAGAAGGTTTAGCTTTTCTTACCTGGTTACAAAACTCTTCATTTGGACATACACCAATAATAGCAATGACCGCTTGGTCCAACACCGACCTAGTCGTAAAAGCAATGAACTTAGGTGCCAACGACTTTATTGAAAAGCCTTGGCGTAATAAACACTTACTACACACTGTGGCGCAGCAGCTCAATCTTTTAAACCTTTCAAGTCAAAATAAAAGATTAAAACAACAACTTATCAATGAAAGTTGTGACGATTACGTCTGGCAATCACCCGTTATGACGCAATTATTGAAAAAAGTAAAAGCGGTGGCACATACCGATGTCAGTATTTTATTAACCGGTGATAATGGCACAGGTAAAAGCGAACTTGCTCGTTTTATTCATCAAGGATCACCGCGTAATAACGAAGCTTTTATTGCCATAAATATGGGCGCTATCAGCGAGTCACTGTTTGAAAGCGAGATGTTTGGCCATAAAAAAGGCGCTTTTACTGATGCCAAACAAAACCGTATTGGGCGTTTTGAACTCGCTGAAAATGGCACTTTATTCTTGGATGAAATCGCCAATATTCCACTTTCCCAACAAGCTAAACTACTACGTGTATTAGAAAATGGAGAATACGAAACCCTTGGGTCAAGTCTAACACAAAAAACAAATACCCGCATAATATCAGCGACTAATGGTGACTTTGCTCAGTTACTAAGTACTGAGTTATTTAGAGAAGACTTATATTACCGTCTTAATACGATTGAATTTAGAGTACCGTCGTTAAAAGAACGCACGGAAGATATTTTATTGTTAGCGCAATTCTTTGTTGATAAATTCACTAAAAAATATCAACGGCCTACTTGTTCTATATCGCATGGTGCACAGCAAGCTATGCTTGATTACCATTGGCCAGGAAATGTGAGGGAAATGAGCCACTTAGTTGAACGAGCAGTCTTGTTAGCTGAACATGAACAGTTATTGGCAGAAGATTTGCACATTAGAAATGTCAGTCCTGCGGGGGCAGTCGAAAACTTAGCCAACAATGTGCTTCAAAATAATGAGCCGAGTAATCAATTACCATTAATGACATTGGCTGAAGCGGAAGTTGCTATGGTTAAATTAGCGCTCAAACAAAGCGCAGGAAATATACCCCAAGCGGCGTTATTACTGGGTTTAACAAAAGCGTCGATGTATCGACGTGTGGAGAAATATGGCCTTGCTAAAAACTAATTCTCTAGAAAGCTATATACAAAAAAAACTTGCCATACTCTGTACTGTTATTTTGTTGTTAACTGGTTATATTTCATGGCTTTTAACAATAAAGTGGCAGTGGATTGTTATTATTGAATTAGTGCTTTTTACGATTTGTTTTGGCTTTACTTTGTCAATAAAGCAGCGCGTGATGCGATCTTTTACCCGTGCTTCTTTACATTTAGATGCCATTACTCAGGAAGATTATAACCAATTTGGAAAATCAACTTTCCCAAAGGGTAAGGTTAGCGAATTTCATCAGCAATTGAAAAAACTAAGTGAAAAGTTACAAACACAAAAGTCTCATTATGATCAGCAGGCTTTTCTGGTTTATCAATTGATCTCACAGTTAGATACACCAGTTTTAATATTTAATGAAAAACAACAACTTACACTTGGTAACGAAGCTTTTTATTATCTGTTTAAGCAACCATGGCAAATGTTTCGTCACGCCACTGCCGATTTATTGGGCTTATATTACAATGAAGGACACTGGAAGTTCATAGACCAAGCGAAAAAAAATCGCTGGCAAATACGTCACAGTGAATTTATAGATGATGGTGAAAATCATCAACTGCTGCTTTTTATTGATATTGAACCCGCATTACGAGAAAGCCAATTAAATGCTTGGCAGCAAATCATTCGCGTACTCGGTCATGAGATCCGTAATTCATTAACACCGGTATCTTCAATGGCAGAGACGCTAGCAGATAAAGCAAGCAATGAACGAGACAAAATGGTGCTTGGTGTTATTACCGAGCGTTGTTTGCATTTACAATCTTTTGTGAACCGATACTCGTCGTTATCACAAAAGCTACAAATAAATTGCCAGTGGTTGTCTGTAGAGCATGTGATTAGATCTGTTTCAGGTTTGTTCACCGATATAAACATTACCCTTAACGCGCGTGTTAATGAATTTTGGGCAGATGGCGAATTTATAGAACAAATTTTTATTAACTTATTTAAAAATGCTAAAGAGGCAGGCGCCACAGAAATAACGGTTAGCCTTGCTTTAGAAGATCAATATTATATTATTGAAATTACCGACGATGGTCATGGTTTCTCTAACATGAACAACTTATTTGTTCCGCTCTATTCAACTAAGCCACAAGGTCAAGGAATAGGGTTAAGCTTTTGTCGTAATATTATTGAACAGCATCATGGGGTAATGGAACTGCATAATAATAACGAGAGTGATCAACAGCAACAAGGAGTTACCGTAATGATGATTCTTCCTAAACCCACTATTGACAAAGGTTAGCAGCGGGTTCAATTATGAACTAGGTATTAGTTCGAAAATGAACCTTTGTTTATTTGAGTAAGTTAACCCGATAAAACTGTTTGTAACAACAAGTTGATTTGGAAAAATATTTATTGTTATTTAATAGAGAAGTTTTGCTATAGTGATAAAAATTACCATAAGGACAATAAATAAAATGAAATTATTTACAAAAGTAGTAGCCGCGAGTATTTTTACTGTATTAGCTACAGGTGCAATCGCTAACTCAGCAAGCTCTTTAAAACATGCAGAAAAAGCGACTGACTTACGCCAATCAATATTTAGTTTATTGGGCAGCAACATGGGTCCTTTAGGCGGCATGGCTAAAGGAAAAATTGAATTTGACGCGGAAAAAGTATCAACGCATGCTTTACGCATTAATCAATTATCACTGATGATTGCAGACTACACCCGCACGAACACTTCGGCACATAAAGTGAAGACTGAAGCACTCGACAAAATTTGGGAACAACCAGATGCATTTTCAAAACGTATTGATGACTTAACACAAGCATCGGCTAATTTGCAAAAAGCAGCTTTAAGTGGAGATGAAAGTCTTATTAAAAAAGCGATTGGTGGTGTAGGTAAAACCTGTGGCGGCTGCCATGATGACTTTAAAGCAGAATAGTGCTTAACCCGTCACCATTTAACGGCTTTGAAGTCTGATGGTTTCGGGTTTAATTAACATAAATTAATAGGTGATTTCAGTGGTGCAAAAATCTTCTAATCACCTATTGTTAAAATAACAAATGTATTAGTAGTAATATTCTTCTATAACCGGTGCATTAAGCACAACCAGCCAATAAACAAAAACCACAGCCACTATTACAATTAAAAGCGCAATCCATAACTTAGAGTGTTTGATTACATTTTTATTATCTACTTTAGCAGTAAGCTTTTTTCCTGTGATCATCGGCAGTATTAACGACTGTTTTTTTATTCGTTCATAATAGGCGATTGCCAATAGGTGCATAGCAATGGCTGCAATCATAAAGTCAAAAACATTGTGATGTAAAAACATCATAACTTGTTCGACTTCTTTGCTAACACTATCGTAGTAAGGTCCAGAAGAAAATACATCATCATTGATAAACAAGCCACTTACTGCCTGTAAACTGATGAGAAAAATCATCAAAAAAACCATCAAACTGCCTAATGGATTATGACCACTACTATTTTTAACTTGATTGTTTTTTAGATCACCAATGTAGTTAATAAGGCGCTTAGGTGTTGGAACAAAAGAGCTAAAGAGTGAGTGTTTAGTACCGAAGAATCCCCACAAAATTCTGAAAACAAGTAAGCCTAAAGCGAAATAGCCAAGTTTCATATGAATATCAATCAGGTCATTGTCTTGATCAGAAGTGTACCAAGAGGCAATAACAGTAAAGGCAAATAGCCAATGAAAAAGTCGTAAAGGTAAATCCCAAATAAGAACATGTTTCAGCAAGAGTCTATCCCAAATAAAAATAAAGTATTAATTGTAATGGCTACAAATTATGAAGTAAAAAGGAATCACCGAATTACTTCACATCAATAACGAAAGTTTTTGAGTTCATTATCGAACTAGTACGAAAGTTGGTTTGCTGATTTAATGTTTCGTATTGATTTGTATGGGAAATATTATTGGCACGAAATTCGCTATATCAATAAATATAGAAAGACGGTTAAGCAACAGCCAAGAGAATAATGTGGATATTTTAAAACAGAAGCCTAAAAAGACATTGCTCAATAACAAAGGACTAATAGTAACGATCGCCGTTGTTATTGTTATTGTATTGGTAAGTTATGCAAAAGCGTCACTTAATAGTGTCAGCCTAGCAAGAAAAGATTTATTGCTTGCAACGGTAAAGCAAGGAAATATAGACGTTACCGTAGAAGGATACGGCAAGTTAACCTCAGATAAATTGCAATTAATTACTACCCTCACCAAAGCAACGGTTGAAGAAATCGTATTAAAACCTGGCGCGACTGTTACCAAAGAAAGTGTAATCGTAAAATTAGCGAACCCAGAACTGCAGCAACAAGTGCAAAGTGCTGAATATTCAGTAGCTGAGTCAAGAGCCAATTTACGTCAACTAAAATTAAACCAAAGACGCGAAACACTCACCGAAAAGTCTAGTTATTTAGAACTTGTATCACAGCACAAAGGGGCTCGTTTAACGTTAACCGCACAAAATAAATTGGTAAAAAGCGGTATTGTCAAACAAATAGACTATCAAGAAAGCATATTGCGTGAAGATCAGTTAAAAGAACGAATCGAAATTTTTAAAGAACGTAATGAACAGCTTAAAGAAGTACATAAAGAAGCGATAAATATACAATTAGAACGTATTAAGCAAGTCGAACAAAGACTAACAATCGCTAAAGACCGGAAAAATAAATTAGTAGTAAAGGCTGGCTTTGACGGTGTGCTACAACGTTTATCTGTAAATTTAGGACAAAGCTTGTCTGCAGGGCAAGAAGTCGCCTTAATTGGTAGTGTTACCGAATTAATTGCGTTAATCCGTGTGCCACAAAACCAAGTGCAATTAGTTAAAATTGGTCAGAACGTTATCGTTGATACCCGACAAGAACTCATTAAGGGAAAAGTTAAGCGTATTGACCCTATTGTTGACCAAAACACCGTCGAGGTTGAAATATCATTTTCTGGGAAACTGCCTAAAAGTGCAAGGCCCGAACAAAACATTGATGCCGTGATAACGGCTAAAGTGCTGAAAAACATTTACTACATAGACCGACCTGCCAATGTGCAAGCGCATAGTATAACTTCGCTGTACCAGCTTAATAAAGAAATGTCCGAAGCTAAAAGAGTCGACATAAGTTTTGGAGAAAAAACTGGACGATTTATTGAAATAAGTGCGGGAGCCAACTTAGGCGACCAATTTATTATTTCAGATTTAAATAACTATAAAACAGCAAAAATCTCGATTCTATAATTGAGTCATAAAATTACAAAAGGATAGGTACATGAGCAAAGCCATTTTATTATTAAAAAATATCGGTAAAATTTTTGAAACCGAAGAACTTGAAACACATGCTTTGAAATCAATTAACTTAACCGTTAATAAAGGAGATTACGTTTCAATATCTGGTCCTTCTGGCTGTGGTAAATCAACACTTTTATCAATTATGGGCTTACTTGATGTGAGTAGCGGTGGAGAGTATTTCATTGAAGGGGTCAATGTAACTGACTTATCGCTGGATCAAGCTGCAGAAGTCAGAAATGCAAAGATTGGATTTATATTTCAATCGTTTAATTTAATAGACGAGCTTTCAGTTTTCGACAACGTGGCGCTTCCATTACGCTACCATGCAGATAAGCCTAATAACGCGACAATTAAAAAGCGTGTCATAGAATGTTTAGAAAAAGTAGGCTTGTCACATCGAATTAGCCACAAACCTAATCAGCTTTCGGGCGGACAACAACAACGTGTTGCTATTGCTCGTGCCCTAGTCGCAAACCCTGCCGTCTTATTAGTCGATGAACCTACGGGTAACCTTGATTCAAAAAGTGCTGACCAAGTTATGGATGTACTCGACCAATTAAATAAAGCGGGTACAACTATTTGTATGGTAACGCATGATCCGCGCTATGCAGATATGGCGCGTACTAAAGTACAACTTCTTGATGGCGCTATTTTACACTCACCGGGTGTAAAACTAGTCGGGTAAATCGGCTAACTCAATAAGTACTTTGTACCGTCATACTGAATTTATTTCAGTATCTAAAGTTGTTGAAAAGTTTAAAAACCAGATCCTGAAACAAGTTCAGGATGACGATAGAGACTGCCTGAAACACAGGTTTATGTTCCAGACTAAACCTAAGCAACTACATACGTGTAGGCAAGTTCCGGGTGACGGCAGATATTACATTATGATCAACGGAAAACTTAACAAATGAACTTATTCTGCTATCAACTTAAACAAGCGTATTTAAGCTTGAAGCAAAAACCGATTTTTGTGCTCAGTGTAGTTTCTACCATGGGCGTAACCTTAGGTGCTTTACTATGTGTGCTGACCTTAGCGTATGTCATGTTAATAAAACCCTTACCGTATCCTGACCAAGACCGTTTATATAATGTTGAACATCAATTAATCAGTAATGAAAATGCTATTGATGGCCGCGCTTTTACTTACCCTAATCTAATGCATTTATATAACCAGCAATCGTTATTTGAGCAAAGTGTTTTAATGTATGTTGATGGCGGGGTCATTACTTCTTTGCCAAGCGAACCCATGGTGGCAATATCATTTATAACGCCGCAATGGTTTTCATTGTTCTCTGCCAAAATGGCGTTAGGGAAAGGATTTGAAGAAAGTGAAAAAGTTAACAGTTATAACCCCGTTGCCGTTTTAACTTATGAAACATGGCAAAATAAGTTTAATGGTGACATCAATGTACTTGAAAAAAGCCTGACGTTAAGCGGAAATAACTACCGAATTATTGGTGTACTCGCAGAAAATAACATTGAAGCGCCACTCGCCGGCGCTGGTTTTAAAACAGAGTTATACCTTCCATGGGATTATAATTCGGTAAGCGAACGAGAACGAAAACGTTGGGGAAATGATGATAGCGGTTTGATATATGTTGGTAAGCTGAATAAGCAATATGCGGAATATTCCAAGCCACAAATTGATCAAATACTAACAAAGGTCGTCAATGAGAATTGGCAAAGTAAGGTATCGGGTCATGATTTTTTTAAAAATTGGTCGATCGTACTCGAAACACAAACATTAAAATCTTTTATTGTGAGCGATGGTGAACGTAGTGTTTACTTATTATTAATTGGATCATTAGGGTTATTGTTTATTGCTTGCGCTAATATCGCCAATTTATTTGTTTCACGAACAGTAGAACGTCAACAACAACTTGCGATTTCTGCTGCCGTAGGTGCTTCTAAAGCACAATTGTTTCGCAATATTTTAGCTGAAACAGGGCTGTTAATGTTTGCTGCTATTTTACTCGCACAGGTCGTTATTTTTGTTGGCTTTAGCGTATTACAATATTACCTTGGTGATTTTCTACCACGCATTGATGAACTTGAACTTAGTGCATTTTCATTTTCAGTTTCTATTTTACTCTTAGTCTTGTTAACACTTGTCTTCTCACATTTATGTTTGAAAATGATTAACTATCATGCGCTTAACGCTACTTTGCAATCAAGTGGCAAAGGCAGTGGTATTCAAGTGTCAAAGCGTGTGAGAAACATCTTAATTAGCAGTCAAATAGCGACAGCAACCGCCTTAGTCTTTATTAATGTCGTTTTGTATAAAGACGCCAGTGAATTAGTAAACCAACCTTTGGGTTATCAAACAAATAATATTACCTCGGTTGTATTGGCATTACCCAATGTAGAAAACGGCATAAAAGCACAAAAACTCACCGCGCTTAAAGCTGAATTATTAGCCCATCCGAAAATAAAAAAGGTAAGCCAAGCGATGAGACCTACAGGCTTCGGTACTTTGGCATTAACAGCTATGGAAACAGACAATCGTTATACCGTGCTAGGGAAAGATATTGATGATCAATACTTTAGCATGCTCAAACAAGCGATTATTGAAGGTGACAACTTTAGTGCTGCAGATATTAAAGACAACAGAAGCGTGATGATTGTTAATGATATTTTTGCCAGAAAATTAGCACCAAATGGCAGTGCAATTGGCTTTAAATTTAAAAATGGTGTTGAAGTCATTGGTGTTGTAAAAAGTATTAATATGCCTGGCATCCAAAGAATAGATGCTCGTTTCTATTACCCCGCAAGTTTGGCAAGAAACATGTTGCTAATAGAGCAGCATCAAGGGCAAATATTTAATCGTGATGAAATGATTGAGGTAATGAAGAGCGTTGATAAAAAATTAAGTTTATTCACTTTCACATCACTCAATGAATATAAAGACCGTCGATTATTTTCTTCAGTAACAACAGCCGTTACGACACTGGTATTGGCTATTTTAACGTTATTACTCTCGGGTTTAGGTCTGTACGGTATTCTTAATTATTCTAGCCAAATGCGTCGTTTTGAAATTGGCACTCGCATGGCTATTGGTGCAAAAGGTAAAGACATTGTTAGCTTAGTATTTAAAGATAATGCTGGCGCATTAGGCATTGGTTTAGCGGTAAGCTTTATAGTATTACTTGTTTTGTATCTTGGTTTTAGTGACAGTTTAAGTGCTTATGTCAACGTAGAGCTTCTTCCTTTATTTATTCTCACACTGGGAGCAATATCGCTGCTTTCAGCTCTTGCTTGTTATGTGCCATTACGCCCGTTTATTAAAAATCCTGTTATTCATGCCTTAAAGGGGAGTGAATAATGCACCTGTTTGCCTATCAATTAAAACAAGCGTTTCTTAGTCTTAAACAAAAGCCGGGCTTTGTTTTTAGTATTGTTTCAACAATGGGTATAACGTTAGGTGCTTTGTTATGTGTGTTAACACTAGCCTATTTATTGTTGATTGAGCCATTGCCTTACCCCGAGCAAGATCGACTGTTTGTTGCAGAACATAAAGTTCTCGGAGATAAAAAAGAGACCAAAACAGTTGCTTATAGTTATGCTGGCTTGGTGCATTTATACAAAAGTAAAGTGGCCTTTGAAAAAGCGACAATCATGTATTATGACCAAGATGTGATCCTTTCTCACCTTAGCCAACCACTGGTTAATACCACTTATGCCACGCCGGAGTTACATCAACTGTTAGCGTCGACTATGGCAACAGGTCGAATGTTTGCGGCGAGCGAAGCCTTAGATACCAATAACCCAGTAGCTATGCTCAGTTATAATACTTGGCAGAATAAGTATGATGGCAGTGTGGATATTCTTGAGCAAAAAATGAATATCAGAGGAGTTAGTTATCGCATTATTGGTGTATTAGCCGAAAACTTTGTTGAACCCACATTGGCTGAGATTGGGCGTGAAACGCAAGTTTGGCTGCCATGGGATTATAATCAGACTGACCAAGTAAGCAGAAAAAGTTTTTTGAGCATAAAAGGTAACTTTAAATTTATTGGTCAATTGAAAAAAGGGCTTAGCCAAAGCCAAGCACAACAACTTTTAACCCCCTTAGTGAGTGAACGTTGGCAAGAAGGTGTTGCTGATATGGAATTCTTCAAGGATTGGTCAATCGAAATGCGAGTCAGCTCAGTGAAGGACGTTATGCTCGGGGAGAGTGAGTCTATTGCGTTAATGCTGCTAGCGGGTGTGATTGGTTTAGTATTGATTGCCTGCGCAAATATCTCTAATTTGTTTATCGCACGTACTGCAGAAAAACAGCGTCAAATGGCGATTCAAGCAGCGATTGGTGCCACTAAGAAACAGTTATTTAAAGGGATGTTTGCTGAAACTAGTTTGCTGATGTTGATGTCGATTATACTCGCCTTGATACTTGCCAAGGGCGGGTTTTATCTTATGCAGAAATATTTGGGGGCGGTATTACCGCGAGTAAACGAGTTATCGCTTAATCAGATAACCCTTAGCTGTGCGGCGCTGATCACCATTATTTTTGCATTATTTTTTGCTAAATTAAGTACGCGTATTATCAATTATTGTGAGCTCAATGCTAGCTTACAAAGTAGTGGTAAGGGCAGTGGTTTACGGGTATCAACAAAGACACGCCAAGTATTAATCGCCAGTCAAGTGGCATTAGCGACGCTATTAGTATTTGCCAACTTTAGCTTACTTAAAGATGCCGTTAAAACCATTAATACCCCGATAGGTTTTACCACTAATAATATCTCAACGTTAACTTTAAACTTCTCTTCAAACCCATTATCTAGCGAGGAAGAGGTCATAGCCATTATGGCTGAGATCATAGAAAAGCTTAAAACCTTACCACAGGTGGAAGCCATTGCGCATGGGAGTTCACCTTTAGATGGCTTTGGTATTAAATTGCTAACCAAACTTGATAATAATGAAGGGCATTCACCGTATTTAAAAAGAATTGATCATAGATATTTTAAACTAATTGAACAACCGCTATTACAAGGTGAAAATTTTACCAAGCTAGATAGCCGAGATAACAACTATTTGATGATTGTTAACCAAGCGTTTGCTAAGCAGTTAACACCTGACGGTGATGTCGTAGGTATGCGACTAGTATCGATAAATGAGCCTGAATTTAAAATAATAGGTATTGTTAAAGATATTGCTATTCCTGGCGATACTCCGTTTGGCAGCGACGATGTAGCTGCGCCTATACCAAGGGCCTATGTGCCCGATAATCTAAACGACAACAAATTTATACTTAAAATAAAGGCTGACCAGTCTATTAGTCGTCAACAGTTGGGAAAATTATTAGCCGAAGTTGACGCTAGATATTCTGTATTTAGCTTCAAATCAGCAGATGACATGCTTACTCAAAGCCTGTTTACTCAAATTACTACCGCGGTGACAACGACAGCTTTAACGTTAATCACTTTTTTCCTCGCGGGCATTGGCCTCTATGGCATTTTAAGTTACAGCACACAAATGCGCCGTTTTGAGATTGGAACACGAATGGCAATAGGCGCTAAACGTGGTGACTTAATATTACTGATCATAAAAGACAACGTGAAGCCTATTGTTTTCGGTTTATTGCTTAGCCTCGTTATTTTATTGAGTGTGTATTTCTTTTTTAGTGTAGAGCTTTCATCTTATATCACAGCGCAATTAGCGCCGTTGTTTCTCGTGACGCTTGTATTAATTTCTACTCTTTCGTTATTGGCTTGTTATTTACCATTAAGACGATTTATTAATTCTCCTGCGATAAATAGCTTACGAGGTAATGAATAATGACAACTATCCCTGAAAAAGTTATTCCCCGTCATGCTGAATTTATTTCAGTATCTCGCTGTCGCGAGCTGTCGTTTAAAAATAAAGCTAGTCATCAACATTGTCGAAGGATTTTCTAATGAACTTATTTACCTATCAACTAAAACAAGCATTTTTAAGCTTGAAGAAAAAACCGGGCTTTGTTTTTAGTGTTGTTTCAACCATGGGAATAACGTTAGGTGCTTTGCTTTGTGTATTAACGCTGGCGTATGTGATGTTGATTAAACCGCTACCGTATCCAGAGCAAGACCGATTGTTCTTAGTCGAGTCAACGGTGGTAGATAAAGATCAAAAGAAAATATTTAGCGCTTTTAATTATCGCTCACTAGTAGACTTATATCGCAAACAAACCAGTTTCGAAAGTGCGGCTTTATTAGCATATGGAAAGAATGTGCTTGTTTCGCAACCTTCACAACCGCAAGTGACAACCACTTATGTCACAGCAGAAATATTTGAATTATTGAATATTCCCATGGCTATCGGCCGTTCATTTGGCATTGATGAACAGCTTGATAGTTATAACCCCGTGGCTATTTTAAGTTATGACACTTGGCAAAACGAGTTTGCTGGTAGTCTTGATATTCTTGATGAAAAACTCGTTGTAGACAATGTAAGCTTTAGTATTATCGGTGTGGTGGCTGAGCGATTTGCCGAACCCAAAACTTATTATATAAAGCACCCGTTAACCGATGTTTGGTTCCCATGGGATTATAACTATATCAGTGCTGAACGCAGAAAAGAAACCGGTTCAATGTCACTTGATACTATGTTTTTAGGGCGAACAATTAAAGGTCTTTCTTCTTCACAAGTAGAGCAAACGATAACGCCATTAGTGAATTTACCATGGAAAGAAATGGTAAGTGAATTTGAATATTATTCATCGAAGAATATTCAAATGAAGTTAACCCCTTTGAAAGAAATACTCATTGGTGATTCAAACAATATTATTTTTATGTTAATTGCTGGCGTATTAGGTGTGTTATTGGTTGCAGTTACCAATATCGCTAATTTATTTATGGCGCGTGCGGCTGAACAAAAAGGGCTTTACAGTGTTCACGCTTCGCTTGGGGCAAGTAAAAGCACACTCTTTAAAACTATGCTAAGCGACGCTGCTTTGTTGATGTTTTCTTCATTACTGCTAGCTTTTGTTGTTGCGCTAGTGGGTTTTGAGCTACTTAGTAAGCATCTTTTAGAAATACTCCCTCGCGTTAACGAATTATCATTTAGCTACTTTTCATTTTGCCTCACCGGATTGATATTTTTTACCTTTACTTGGATTTTTGCCAAGCTATTAAGTAAAAGTATTGACCATGAAAATTTAAATACTCAACTTAAAAGCGGCATCAAAGGAGGCAGTAAGCAAGTATCTAAAGGTAAGCGTCAATTCCTTATTGTTAGCCAAATAGCGATAGCGACGCTGTTGGTTTTTATTAATCTCAATTTATTTATAGATACATGGAAAGTTATTAATAACCCGCTTAGCATAAATATCGAAAATACTATTCATGTTGAAATGTCGACAGACCCAACGACCACTTTAACAGATGAAGAAAAAATTCAGATAAATAAAAACATACAATCGGCTTTAGAAGTTTTACCGCAAGTTGAGCGAGTTAGTTTGGCAAATGGTTCACCTTTTATCGTTGGTCAAGGCCTAAGGCAGGCAAGAGTTAAAGGCAGTGAGACTACCTACCCGGGCAGCAGTTTAAAAATAGATAATGATTATTTTGCTCTTTATCAGCACAAATTATTAGCAGGCGATTTTTTCAGTAAAAGCGATGTTCTCGATGAAAATAAAATTGCTATTGTTAACGAAGACTTTGCCAAAATAGTCGCGCCTACGGGTAGTGCAATTGGCAAAGAGTTAGAGTTTTTTGGTGAATACATTTACACCATAACAGGAGTGATTAAAGGCTTTAAGAAGCCTGGGGAAGTAGAAAACGAAAACCGGATATATTTTCCAGGGGTGAGTGCTCGTAGTCGCATAGTTATACGTTTAAAAGAGCAGGCCAAATTTTCAAGGCAAGAATTTGCATCATTTTTAAAAACGGTGACCAGTAAATACCGCGTACAGCTTTTTGAAACAGACCATAATAAAAAAAATGAAATGCTTTTTATTCACTACATGGTGTTAACAACGACTGGGTTTTTAGCGTTATTAACCTTTTTCTTAGCAGCTATCGGTCTTTATGGTGTTCTTAGTTATAGCACGCAAATGCGTCAGTTTGAAATTGGTACTCGATTAGCTGTGGGCGCTAAACGTGGCGACGTGATCAAACTGATTATTAAAGACAATGTGAGTGCAATATTATCAGGTGTGTTAGTTAGTATCGGTGCTTTGTTGTTATTAACAATTGGGTTTAGCGAACAAATAAGCCGCTACTTAACACTACAGTTATTACCTATTTTCATCGTTACATTAGCTTTGGTAAGTGTGTTATCACTCTTCGCCTGTTATATCCCTTTGCGTCAATACATCAATAAACCTGTGATCCATTCTCTAAAGGGAAGCGAATAATGAATCTATTTATCTACCAATTGAAACAAGTATTTCTAAGCCTCAAGAAAAAGCCAGGCTTTGTCGTTAGTGTTGTTTCAACCATGGGAATAACGTTAGGTGCTTTGTTGTGTGTGATTACACTTGCGTATGTGATGTTACTTAAGCCGTTGCCATATCCTGAACAAGAGAAATTATATGTCGTTGAAAGTAAAATAAAAGGGAGTGAGCGTGCGCCCAAAATATCGATGTATTCATACCCAGTATTTATTGAATTATATAAAAAACAATCGGCTTTAAATAAAGTAGCAATGATCGCCTACGAAAATACCAATATTACCTCTCATGCCGAACAGCCAAGAATTAATAACGCTTTTATTAGCCCTGAATATTTTAGCTTACTTAATCCTCCTATAGCACTAGGACGAACTTTTGAAGCAAGCGAAGCATTGAACACGAACAACCCAGTGGCGGTTATTAGCTTTGCTACTTGGCAAATATTATATGACCAGCAAGTAGATGTGTTGGAAAAAAACTTAACCGTTAATGGAGTGAGCTTTCGTATTGTAGGCGTAAGTGCTGAGACATTTATAGAACCTAGCTTGTATCAAACAGGTGAAAAAACTCAAGTATGGTTGCCGTGGGATTTCAATCCTGTCTCTGAAATTAAACGTAAAGCATGGGGGAATTTCGCGCCGAATATGTTTTTATTAGCCAAGCTCGATAACACCCTAACGGCTAAACAAGCTGAAATGATATTAACACCACAATTAACGGAGCGCTGGCAACAAGAGTTAGTAGGTAATGCTCGCTTTAAAGGAATGTCATTAAAAGTTGAGATGAAACCACTAATCAATGTGATTTCAGGAAACAATAACACCAATCTTGTTTTGCTATTTTTAGCTATTGTGGGATTACTCGTGATCACTGTGACTAATGTTAGCCACTTATTTGTCGCACGTAGTGCAGAACAACAACATCAAATGGCAATAAAAGCGTCATTGGGTATGAATCGTAAACAAGGAGCTATGCAGATTTTTGTCGAAACGTCCTGCTTGATGATATTGGCATTCATTGTTGCATTGGCTACTGCTAACATTGGTTTTGTTATATTGAAAACCTATCTAGCAGAATTATTTAATCGAGTTGACGAGTTGTCAATCTCGCTGATGCCACTCTTTATTTTAGTGATCACAATGTTGTTAATTACGCTAATTCTAACGAAGTTAACCCTTAAAAATTTCAAGTTCATATCGTTAAATACCACGCTACAAAATAGCAATAAAGGGCAGGGAGCTAAAGTATCGACTTTTTTTCAGCAAGGCGTAATCATGAGCCAGATATTGGTGACCGTATTGATCATTTTTGCCAATATGGTTTTGTTCAAACAAGCATATGAAAGTGTTAATCATGAAACAGGTTTTGATATTGAGCAAATAGAACATTTAGTTTTAGCTTTTAATGGCTCGGGTCGCCCCAATGTTGCAGAGCAACAAGCGACATATAAACAAATAAAAGCGCAGTTATTGCAAATGCCGCAGGTGAGTTCAGTTAGTCTGGGAAATTCGCCTTTGTCTTCTTACAGCGTTAGAAAGTTCGGTTTAGGAAAAGGCGCGCTAGAGTTTTCTATTGAGCAGAAAGAGATTGATGAGCACTATTTTTCGATGATAAAGCAATCTTTGATCTCGGGTGATTACTTCACTAGCAGTGAACTTAATAACAATGACAATGTGGTTATTATTAATGAGAGCTTAGCAAAGCAGTTGAAAGAGTTTGGTGAAGTTATCGGGCAACAAATAAAAGGATCTCGTGACGAACTATTGATAGTCAAAGGTATTGTTACCGATATTCATTTACCCAATAGTGAACGGCCTGAAATGAACAATAATTTTCTACTTTATCGTCCAAGTAAGCTAGGCCGAGGGACAGGCTTTATGGTGAAACTTAAAGCGGATCAAATATTACCTCGAGAGCAATTAGTAACAATAATTACAGAGGCTGACGCAAGGTACTCTATTTATGAATACCAAAGCCTCACTGAAAACTATCAACAGCTACTGCTGAATAAAAAAATAACTTTGTTTACCACGGGTATTATTACTTTAGTAGTCATTATTCTGGCGGCATTAGGGGTGTTCGGTGTGCTTGATTTTAATACTCGAATTCGCCGCTTTGAAATAGGTACACGGTTGGCGATTGGCGCGAAAGGACAAGATATTATACAGCTAATTTTGAAAGATAATTCCAAGGGGATTTTTATTGGTGTAGGGCTTAGTATGATGATATTGCTTAGCGTATGGGGAGGCTTTGGCGAAAGTTTTCAACAGTATCTCAACTTGCAAATATTACCCTTGTTTATATTGACGTTAGCGCTTATTTCTCTTATTTCATTTATTGCCTGTTATTTACCTCTGCGACAATACATCAATAAACCTGTGATAAATGCGTTAAAGGGAAGCTGACCGTGATACTGCATAAATTCAGCAGTACGGCTTCATTTATATGCACATCTACTAATTCCTTCGTAATTAATGCTTGTATGATTTTTATACCAATGGTATAAAAAATAATGGAATAAAAAAGAGTATAAAATGGAATACAGTGAATCAATAATTGAAGGTAGTATAATCAATGAGTTAACTTGTCCTGATTGTGGTTGTAAGCATCATCAGGTGAAAGGTGTGATTAAATATGCCTTCTTTTTTATTGAGTCTATTCCATTTTACCCGGTTAAAAAAAGTACTATTGTTCAATGTCAGCAATGCTGGGTTCAAACCGATGCAGCTACTTTACCAAAACAGCGTGTCAAAGAATTGTCAAAAAATCTATTTCCCGCTTGGCGATTGTTCAGTAAATTTTTAGGATCGCTTTTAACGTTAATGTTCCTAAGTTACTTAGTACAAGGTGAAATCAAACAACATCAATTGTCTGATCATTTTATCGAAACCCCGGCTGTTAATGACTTCTATCATGTTGATTTTCGGTATCTTTCTAGTGAGTTACGACCCAATGAAAAATACCGTGTTGGGAAGGTTACTGATATTACCGGTGATGTAGCAACCGTAGTCTATAGCCGATTATTTTATCGTATGCAGCATGGTGCAGATGAAAGCATTAGAGTCGGGCATGTAACTCACTTTAGTTTTTTTTCAAGAAAAGAATATCATTACAGTTTTGCTGAATTATATAAAATGCGCACGCAAGGTGCTATTTATCGGGTTGAAAGACCGATTAAAAATGAATTAAGGGGTAAGCCCGTTGTAACCGCGAAAAAGCGTTTTTTAAGCAGTACTTACTTCCCCGGCGCAAGACAGAACAATTCAGGTTTAGCTTTTTTAGAAGCAAGCTATATAGATAACCATATTGAACTAGCCTTTGAAAAATTCAATCTCTCAGCTGAAAGAGGCTACAAGCTTGGGCAAGTTAATTTAGCTGAACTTTACATCACAGGTAAGCATGGTGAGCAAGACTTAAACCAAGCACTATTTTGGTTACAAGAAGCGGCCTTACAAGACCACCAACCCGCCATAGATAAATACCTTATTGTTTGCCAGCAAGTTGCACAGTGCAGTAAAAGTGACTTTATCAAGGTATTATCAGAGCAAGGTGTTAATTTTCATATAGACAAATAAAACCTAAATAGACTGGGTGGGTATAGATTTAAAAGTAAGAGACTGTAACATCGGATTTATTGTCGATGTTCATTAAGAAAACATGCTCTTTAAACGACTAAAGAGCTTCCCGTCACTTTGCGCAGACTCATCGTATTCGTAAGGTGAATCTAATACGGCTAAACGCAATGAATACGTGCCTCCGTGTCCCCAAGGCCACCATAACGCTATAATCGCTGGTGTTGAATCTGTGGCAGGTCGAGCTAAAATAAGTTGATCTTTGTTAAGTTTAATTAAGGGACCTAAGTATTCTTTAATTTCATGTGGTGCTTTTTTTGCCGTTTTTTTATTCCATTCATGTTGAAATTGCTGGCGAAGTGCGTCTAGCGTTTTATCTTTTTTATCACGAGAGAATTCAGACAGCATAGCGGAAAATCTGTCTTCCCAGCGCCATGTTAATTGGTCGCCTAATAAATTAATTATGGGATGAGTAAATTCTTCGATTTTTTCTTGGCAATATGACACAAAAAAGTCCTATAAAATACGCTAAAAAGAAACTAGCTCTTAGCATAACAACAAATTATAGCTGATATATTACAACTGAATCACCATAAAAATAAAGCCTTTATTGGTAATAATTATCATTTGTAATAAATGTAATATAAAAGTGATTAAAATGTAAACTTACAATAAGCAATTGAAAGAAGTAAAGTTAATGGAAAGGTTAACTTTACTTTTTGCATAACTTTTACAGGCTAGAAGTTAGAACTCTATTTATTTTTATCGCTATTTTCTTCTGGCTTATCTACGCCAAGCCATGCCAATAAAAATGCTTTTTGTGATTCGCTTATCTCTTCATCATCTAGGGCTATTACTTTCACTTCTGGATTTTCAATAAAGGTAATCGTGGTTGATAGTTTTTCACCACGTTGAATGTATTCAATCGTTGTACTTTCGCCCGGTTTAAATTGCCCTAAAGCACTTGTCCATTGACTGTCGTTACCTATAGTTCTTCGACCTACTTTAACTATTTGGTCAGTGCGTTCAAGACCTGCTTGATAAAGAGGAGAGCCAATTTTTATTGGTTTCTCAATAATGGCAGCTTCGCCACTAAAATTAAATTTAACCTGACCTAAAAAAGCATCACCCGGGTGAGCACTGACTACTTTTAAGCCAGCATGAGTTAATAGTGATGCGTAATCAGGCTTTACTTGTCCATAAATATATTGCTCAAAGAACTGCTTAGCAAAGGTATCATTATTTAATAAAGCCCCTAAGGTGTGGCGTAAATCTTCACGGGTGTAAGGAATTTCTGGTTTACCAAAATCTGTCCACATTTTTCTCATAAAATCATCAAGTGATTTTCCTGGAAATTGCTGGCGAATAGATAAATCTAGTGCTAATGCCATGGCACTGCCATAACTGTAATAGCTGAAAAAGATATTACTAAAATTAGTTTTATCAATAGAAGTACCCGCATCGGTAAACGTTGCCAGCATACTCGCACCTTCAGGGGTGAAAAATTGTCGACCAGGTAACTGCTCAACCTGATTAACTGTCTTGGTAACAGCTTTTAAGTATTCATCAACCGTAGACTCTTGCGCTCTGCGGATCATTAATTTGTCATAGTAAGAAGTAAAGCCTTCGGCAAACCATAAGTTTGTTGTCATGTTATGAGTACTGAAGTTAAAAGGTTCTAATGCTTTAGGTCTTATGCGTTCAACATTCCAAGCATGAAAGAACTCGTGTGATAAGGTGCCTATTTGCGAGAAATCACCTTCATCTAATGATTTGGTATTAGTGAGAATGGTTGAGTTTCTATGCTCCATGCCATCGCGATTGACGTGGGGTAAATAACAGGCAATAAAAGTGTATTCTCCGTAATCAAAAGCAGGTAATTCGCCATAAACTTTAATTTGTTCAGCAACTACAGCTTTAGCTTGACGGGTAAATTCAACTAAATCTTCTTCTAGACCATTGTGATGCACAGCTAAGTTAATTTGGTAATCTTTGCCACTTGAGCGAACAGTCCAGCTTTTTACTTGGTGGTCACTAAGCTCTGTTGGGCTGTCCATAAAATAGGCTAAGTTGGGGGCAGTGAAGGTATATTTATCTTGGGTTTTTTGTAGCTGAGTGGCCACTTTCCATGTTGAACTAAAAGGTTCAAATGTTACTTTTATAGGACGCTTCTCATGGTTTGATGCCCACATAAACGTAGCAGGAATATTCAAGTGAGCATGTGTTCTGTCTATTTGAGCATAAGTACCATCAGCGCGGTCACCAAATAAGGTGTACGTTACGGTTACCTCACCATCGTGATTGTCGATTGCCCACTGATAAGGGTTAGGTCGCGTAATTTCTAAGGGCTCGCCCATACTGTTTACAGCAGTCACGTTATAAACGTTTTTAGCAAATTCATGTAAAGCATAGCGCCCTGGAGAGGTGCGGCTCATTTGAACGGTCAAAACTTGGCTTTCAATGTCTGGAAAGGTTACCGAAATTCGCGCTTCATGATGAACCGCGTTTTCGAAAGTTACTTTATAATGTGTAACGTTGTCTTTAACAGGTAATGAGTGACTTGAAAAAGCCACTATTAATGCTAAAAGAACTGTGGGGGCAATTCTCATTTTTTAATCCTAAGCGTTTTATATTGTATAATTATTGGCTTAGTGTAGAGAATTATTACTATTTTTTACAGCAGTACTTTTAACAATAATGAAGGTAAGCAAGCCATATCATTAAAAAAAGCTCATGATAAACAATATTATAGCGTTAGCATTTTATTGGTGGCATTAATTAACTGATCTCTTGTTTCAGGTTCAATTGAAGCATGGCCAGCCATTGTACTGAACAATGTAGAATTTGGCAGTTGTTGATGTAAGAGCCAAGCATTGTCAAAAGGGCAGACAATATCGTAGCGGCCATGAACAATAACCATAGGAATATTTTCAATCTTATGACAATCTTTTAGTATCTGATTTTCAGATAAAAAGCAGCCATGCACCATATAATGAGCCTCATGACGAGAGAGAGTCCAAGAAGAATCATCGCCGGTGAGTGCAGCAACAAACTCTTCGTTAGGCTTTAGCGTGCAACAACGGATCTCCCATTTAGCCCATGCTTGTGCAACTCGCTCTGCGGCTATTTTATCGTCACCTGTCATAATGTCGTAGGCTGTTTTAACACCTGTCTGAATTTCACCATTAGGCAGAGCATCAAGATACTCTTGCCAATAATCAGGAAAAATTCGAGTACCACCTCCGCCTTCAAATGCCCATCGAGTATCCTCGGCACGCCCTAAAAAAATACCGCGTAATACCAAGCTGATCACTGATTCAGGGTGATTTTGTGCATAGACTAAAGCCAGTGTTGATCCCCAAGAACCACCAAAAGCATGCCATTTTTTAATCTTTAGCTTTATACGAATTTTCTCAATATCGGCAACTAATAACTGAGTATTATTATTATCTAAACTACCAAAAGGCAACGAACGACCACAGCCACGTTGGTCAAATAAAATGATATGGTATTTTTCTGGGTCAAAAAAACGTCGGTCATTGGCTGAACTCCCGGCTCCTGGTCCACCATGAATAAAAACAACGGCTTGTCCTTTTGGATCACCACATTGTTCTACATAGAGTTTATGTTGGTCACCGACGGGTAATAAAAAATGATTAAAAGGTGTGATTTCTGGATAAAGTTCGTTCATTGCTACGCTCATCGTTAATAATGAAATGAATTAATCTCACTAGGGTTAATGTTATCGCTATCTAGCTAGTTCATGAATAAATACATAGTTACACTGGAGTATAAATTATTTATAAAGTGCAGGTAAATCGGTAGGTAAATACCACCGCTACTATAGCGTGATACACCTAAAATAATGGCTAAAGGAAATAATATCACGAGTATGTTTATATCGTACTGGCCCGCATGAATTAAAGTAAATAACACACTGGTTATAATAATCGTAACAATAACACCTAAAGGCGATCTTGCTAATCCTTTAAAAATAAAGCCCCTAAAAATAACTTCTTCAAAAAATGGGGCGGCTATCACGACGGCAATAAAAAGCAAGAATAGATAATCAGTTGTATTGTAAATATTTATCATACTTTGTGGCGTTTTTATACCTAAGGCATCTGAGGCAAAGTAGGAAAAGATAAAATAACCTATTAGTGCAACATTATAATTAATGAAGATGGCTTTATTTGGTCGTTTGTCAAAACCTAAATAGGCCGCAGCTGTTGTTAGCTTTCTTCTTGCTGCGCAATAAAAGATCAAGGGGGTTAAGCATAAAGCCGTGATCAGATAGTTAATCGCATTAAAGTCACCATCGAGTGCTAACCTTTGACTTATTTTTACCCCAGCGGTTAAGGCGCGATCTATACTCATTCCTGGTGCGGCGACTTCTATGCCTGCAGCTATAGCAAGAACAGTAATCGAAATAATAAAGTAAAGGATGAAAAACAGTAAGGTTAACCCTAACGTTGCAGAAGCGCTCCACCGGCGAGGAGTTTCAGTTAATGTTACCGCTATTTTTTGTGTATCAGCTAACATTGCTTTTCCTTGGTATTAGGACATAAAGAGAAAACATTCAGTAGTATCATTTACAGTAAATAGGCAAAGTGTTTTTCCTCTGCTGATTAAGTACTTGCAGTACTAAATGTTTAAAAATTAGCGAGTTGGGAATTACGTTACAGTGCGGTGAAGTTATCTTTTTCAGTTAAATTAAATTTTTTAATACATGCTTGGCAGATACAACTTTTACCCTTGGCTTTACCGGGAACTTGTTGAATTAAGGCTTTGGGCACTTTTTCTAGAGTGCACCAACATTGCTTAGGTGAATCGACATCACAACAATTTTTTTGTTGGCAAAGAGGGCAGTTACTGGTTTCTATATTTATAGTCATAGATTATTTACGCTTGAATTGTAGGGCGGCATTGTAGCTCGACAAGCATAGCAAGAAAAACCTAAGCGGACTTTACTTTTATAGGCAGTGGAGCTTTTGATTCGCATCGCTAATGTTGTTAAAAATGTTGCTTTATTGACCTAATTAAAGGCAAACTAACTAAATAATAAAAAAAAGGATTTTTTTTGCGTATTTTCAATTCTTTACCTCCAATAAAAACATTTATCATTAGTGCCTTATTACTCTTACTGAGCGGCTTAACGCACGGCGAAAAATATGATGGCATTTATATTGATGCAGCCCCTGCTTGGGTTGAGTCTCGTGATATCACACTAACAAAAGACATTCCCGTCGACGAAATAACCGATGGTGTATTTTATCAATTACTGGATTCACAAAGGAAATTATCTGAAAAACAACAAAGTGCTTGGTATTCTCGTTATGTTCAAACAGTTGTAAACCAAGCTGGTGTTGATTATATCTCGCAAATAAATCTCGATTTTGACCCTACTTACCGAAAGCTGGTACTCAATACCTTGTTCGTTATTCGAGATGGGCAACGTATTGATAAATTGTCGAGTGCAAAGATTTCATTATTAAACCGAGAAACCGAATTAGAAAATCAAATTTATAATGGCTCTTTAACACTCAATATCCTTATTGACGATATTCAAGAGGGTGACACCATTGATTATAGTTTTACACGTTATGGCGACAATCCGGTTTATAAAGGTATTTTCGCTTATAGTCGAACACTGAGTTGGAGTGTGCCAATACGAGATCAATTTGTTCGAGTGCTTTGGGGGAAAAGTAAGCCTTTATTTTCCAGCACGCGCAATGTATCAGTGCCAATTACAGAAAAAAAGCTGGGTGAGTACACCGAATACCAAGTGCATATGCATAACGCTGAAACACTTTCTTCAGCAAGCGAAGTGCCAGGTTGGTATGAACCTTATGGCTTAGTATCCTTTAGTGAAAGTAAAAACTGGGGCGATGTTGCTGTCTGGGCTGAAACCTTGTATCAACCGAGTGAACAACATAAAACGATTATTGAAATTGCTAATGAGCTTCAGCAAAAAAATAAAAGCCAAGCAGAGCAAATTGCAGCAGCATTAAAATATACGCAAGACAATATACGCTATGTTGGTTTAGAAATGGGGGTTAATTCCCATTTACCGACACCGGCCCATGAAACCTTAGCGTTGAAATATGGCGACTGTAAAGACAAAGCCTTATTGTTTATTACGCTGTTAAACGCATTGGGCATTGATGCATATCCCGCCTTAGTTAATACCGAAGAAACTAAATTTCTTGTTGAACAACTCCCTGCGGTTAATTTGTTTAATCACGTTATTGTTACCTTAGAATTTAATGGTAAACGTATTTGGTTAGATCCGACGTTAAGTTATCAAGAAGGGCGTTTAGCGTATCTTTTTCAACCGGATTATGGATTTGCCTTGGTAGTTAAATCGGGAGAAACAACATTAACATCAATGGCTAATAGTCAGTCAAATTCTTATACTCATGTTGAAGACCGTTATGTTATTGGCGAAAATGTAGAGCAAGCAGTACCCTATTATATTGTCAGTGAATATTTAGGTGATACCGCGCAAACTAAGCATAGTCAAATTGAACAAGCGGGTAAAAAGAAACTTTCCACAGACTATGAAACCTTTTATCAAAGTACCTATCCTAAATTAACAGCTACTTCCGCCGTTGATATTACAACAGATTATTCAACAGGCGTGTTGAAATTGGCCGAAAGCTACACGATTAAGGAATTTTGGAAAAAAGGAGAGGTTGATTATGAAAGAAGCTTCTATCCTACGGATATCAGAAATGCTGTTTATAAGCCCAAGCAAGTTGCAAGAGTAGCGCCGCTGTGGTTCGCTTACCCAAATAATATTATTAATAAAATCACCTTAGAATTCGAAGAACAAAACTGGGAATTTGATGATGAAAGCTTCGTTGAAGATAACGACTTTTTCTTTTTTAAACGCAATGTTTCCTTTACCGATAATATCTTAAACTTAACTTTTGAATACCGCTCTAAGACTGATCATATTCCGGCAAATGAAGTGGAAAGTTATCTTGCTGCAAGAAAAACGTTAAGAAGTAAAGCTTATTATGGCATTACTAAATATGCAAAACAGACAACCAGTACGGTTGACGTTGACGTTGACGATGAAGAAAGTCCTTTAGCTAGTTGGATGCTTATCGCAATGTGGACTTATGCTATCGGCTTGGTTGCTATTCTTGTTAGCTGGCGAATCGAGTCTAATAAACGACCGGTATTTGCTGATAGTCATTTTTTTCCAGTAGCATTAGTTAAATTTATTACCATGTCATTTTTTACCTTTGGACTTTATAGTGCCTATTGGATGTATCGAAATTGGCAGGTTATTAAGCAAAAACAGCAAAGCGATATCATGCCAATCGTACGAGGTTTCTTTTCTATCATTTGGTTCTATCCACTATTTTTAGCATTAAAAAATGACAGTATTGAACGTTTTGATAAAAACAAAGTGATGCTGCCTTTTATCGCGGTAATTTTTGCATTGGTATATTTAATACTCTCATTAGTGGGTAACTATACAGAGCAAAAGGTTTTGAATGTATTGATAATGTTATTACCTTTACTCTTCATTCCTTTTGTAAAATACATTAATAGTATTAACGATCGAAACAGTGAGGCCATTCAGTACAATTCAAGATGGAACGTACACAGCATTGTTGCGATTATATTATGTTTACCACTGCTGAGTTTAACCGTCGCTCAAGAAACGCCGTTTTTGCCAAGTGATTCGGTTATTTCGCAAAATAAAATTATGCAACACGACATGAAGTATCTTTATCGACAGAATGTTGTTGCTACCGGTGAAAGAATCCATTATTTTTATAGTGATGCTTTTTTTACTATCCGTGATGACGGAAATGGCTTTACCGATAAAGAAGTGTTCTCTTATTGGCAAGATGACAATGATGGTTTCCAGCTTGAAAAAGTCCAATTTCACGAGATTAAAGACATCAATGTTACTTATGGCAAAGCAACAGATGAAAATACTATAGTGACGGTTACCCGTCTTGATGACACTAATTTTAAACTGTTTGTTGCTTCGACAAATGCAGGCGATAAATTATTTGTCGATAAGTTAACAGCACTCTGGGAGTTATCTAAGATACGTTAGCGGTATCTTTGTAATGGGATAAGTAAATGATAGATATTTCAATTGAGAAGATAATCATTGATTCTTTAGCATTAACTAAAGATGGAGTAGGAATTTTCAATAGAGATGATCGTCTCATTTATTGTAATGATGCTATCGGTCGATTATTTGGTATGTCTGCTGAAGAGGCACTTAACAAAAGCTTTTCTGAGCTAAGTGCAGACTGCTTCAATAGTTCAAAAGGGATTAATATTGAATTTACAACTTTAGAAGCTTGGTTATCTCATGCCTCAGCGAAGAGAAGGAGTTGTCCTTATAGAGCGTTTGAAGTCGATACCCAAGAAGATAAGTGGTTTCTTGTTACCGAACAGATTGTTCATAATGATTACCTTTATATGTACATCACAGATATTACAGAAAAAAAGGCAAACGTGAGAGTGTTACAGCTTATGTCTGAACAATTTCAAAAGCTTGCTACTACCGACTCTCTTACCGGTATTTATAATCGCCGTTATTTCTATGAAAAAGCTGAGGCCGAGTTCAATCGAAGTAGCAGGAAAAACAAACTATTTTCAATAATGTTTTTGGACTTAGATAAGTTCAAGCATATTAATGATAAATTTGGTCATGCCGCCGGTGATGCATTTTTAAAAGGTTTTGCAGACAATGTTCAGACGCACCTAAGAAGCTATGATACTTTTGCTAGGGTAGGTGGGGAAGAATTTGCCATATTATTACCTAATACCGACAAAAATAATGCCAGTATTATTGCCGAACGAATAAGAGCATCAACAGAAGCCCTTATTATTCCTTTTGAAAATCAATTATTAAAGATCACGGTATCAGTGGGTGTGGTAGAAAATTCAAATGAGATCAAATCAATTGACCAAATAATGAATAATGCAGATAAACGCTTATACCAAGCGAAATGTAATGGGCGTAACCAGATTTGTTAATAAGGGATTTAACAAATCTGTATAACTACTGATGAATAGTCGCTTAATAGGGCGAAGTTCTTAGTCGAGTCAGTAGACGTTAGAATAACAACCGGAATAGCGCAGACTAAGATACTATTATTTATTACACTACCGCCAAGCCGGTTGCCACTCCTTGAGCCCAGCACGCTTGAAAGTTATAACCCCCCAACCAGCCAGTAACGTCAATCACTTCACCAATAAAATACAAGTCATCGCTCTTTTTGGCGGCAAACGTTTTTGAAGATAATTCGTCGGTATCAACACCGCCAAGTGTAACTTCCGCTGTTCGATAACCTTCAGTGCCATTGGGCTTGATTTGCCATTGGTGAATAAAAGCATGAATGGCCTGAATTTCTGCATGGTTGAGTTGATTAACCGCTTTGTCTGGAATGTCTTTGCTTTCAATTAAGCACTCAATGAACCTTTTGGGTAGTAAGGTCGCGAGCAAATTTTTAAGCGATTTTTGCGCCTGATGCTGGCGCCATTCAGCGATGATGTCATTTAAGCTGTGATCGGGTAACAAATTAATGGTTACTTCTTGACCTGCTTGCCAAAAAGAGGATATTTGCAAAATGGCGGGGCCAGACAAACCTCGATGGGTAAATAAAATATTTTCTTTAAAGGTTTCGCCGCTGTCACTAGCGACTTCAGTAAATATACTTATACCAGATAAACCATCAAAGCGGGTTTTATCGTGATCATGCAAAGTAAAAGGCACTAATGCCGCTGTTGTTGGTAATACATTCAAGCCAAACTGTTCTGCTATTTTATAGCCAATAGGACTTGCGCCAAGCTTTGGCATTGTTAGGCCGCCAGAAGCGACCACTAATGATTTGCAGCTATAACTGGCTTCTGTTGTTTGGACTTGGTAACCACTGTCAGTTTTAGTGACTGAGAGTACTTCATTACGCATTTTAACGTCAACGCCTGCCCAATCACATTCGGTCATCAAAACGTCAACAATATCTTTTGCACTGTCATCACAAAATAATTGCCCTAATGTTTTATGATGATAATTTACGCCATGGCGTTCAACAAGTTCAATGAAGTCTTGTGCTGAATAACGACTTAATGCTGATTTTATGAAGTGAGGGTTTTGGCAAATATAGTGTTCCGCACGGGCATTTTCATTAGTGAAATTACAGCGTCCGCCACCACTGATCAGTATTTTACGGCCTGGTTTTTTGCCCATATCGACAACAATGACTTTCTTACCGCGATAACCGGCAGTTGCCGCACACATCAATCCTGCAGCACCTGCACCAATAACTAACACGTCAATTTGCAAAGCATTTTCCTATGATTTTAAGTTTACTTTATTTCTTATAAATCATTATATCTTGAATAGTCGTGTTATTACACGAGATGTTGTCTAAACAAAAAGCCGCCAAGATAAAGAAATGCAAAGATTGTGTAAAGGTCAGAACTAATCAGCAGCACTTGACTCTATTGCCATTGAAGCTGCCAAAATTTCATTGGCAATATTTAAACGGCTAATAAAGCGCAGACAACAATAAAGAGTTAGGTGAGTCAATGAATACTAAAAAGTACATACTTTGCATTAAAAGAATAAAGTTTTTAATGGTAATGACGATAATATTAAGTCTATCAGCTTGCGGTGGGTCTGATAGTGACTCTAATGCAGAAGGTTATGTGAAGCTCTACAACACCACGAAGAATTCTCCTGCGATCTATTTAACGATAGATGAAGATTTTTCGACAAGTGACGATGACATTGAGTTTACTTATAACGGTATCCCTTATGGCAGTGCATCGAACACAAACATTGTAGACAATGGTTCTTACTTCTATGAACTGGCGTGGCAAGATGGCGATAGCACAGACAGTAGCGACTTAACGGTCGTTTATACCAATAGTATCAAAATTAACAATGATGCGATTCAATTGATTGTCATCGGAGAAGATATTTTAGCGCCTTCAGTGACCACTTACGATATAGATATTATTGATGATGAAGATGATGATAGCTACGATCGCTTCAATTTTAGAGTGTTGAATATGCATGACGATAGCGAAGGTATCGATGTCTATTTATCTAAAGCCGATGAAACCTTCAATGAAGCTAACTTTATTGGTAGCTACAGTTATCAAGAATTATCGGTTAATCAAAAATTTGATCAAGATGATTATATTTTTTATATCACAACACCAGGAAGCACTGAAGTTTTGTTTCAATCGAATGATATAAGCTTTTCATACAGTAGCCAATATATCATCGCAATACGTGAAAATAATGGCGTGGGAAGCTCACCATATATCCTTGATAAAATGTCTAATTCACTCATAGAATCATTTATTGATTCTGACTCAGAAGCAAAAATTAATGCGTACAATGCGATTGGTAAGCATGATTTGCTACCTGATTATCAAGGTGAATTTTCCTTATATTTAAATGGTGTAGACGACTCTCCAGAAATTAAAGCCTTATCGTTAGGTGTGTTAAGTCAGCCTATTGAACTTGCTAAAGGAGACTACAGTGTCGATTTGGTTGTCGGTGATGGAAATGAACTATTGTTGAAAAACCATTTACTTTCTTTAGGGGAAAATAGCCATAAAACCGCTTTCTTTTATATTGATGAAGTGGCTGTTGATGACGATGGAGATGGAGATGGAGATGGTGATGTTGATGAAAACGGTGATGGTAATATTGATGAGATAAAGCTAAATGTGCATTCGTTAGTCGTTAGTAATAGTAGTAGAACAAGTATTTATGATCATGAAATTAAAATGGTTAATCTTGTCGACAGTACTGATTTTGGTACGTTTACTATTTATTTTGTCCGAAGTGATGAAACCATTGAGAGTGCTTTTTATAAAAAAGCCGTTAGCTTTGCCAACAGCGAACTCGTGTATTTAAAAAATAATACCTACCAAGTTTATGTGGTTGCTAAAGACAACAGCAGTGAGATTATCTTGAATGCTTTTGAACTCGTCCTAGATGAAGAATCGAAAGAGCAATTTATGGTTGTTGAAGTTGATGACACTGCTCCTACTGGTTATAAAGTGAGTTTGTTTGATCAAACAATATAATGTTGGTATCTGATAAAATTATAATCGCCGATGTAGAAATTTTTCCAGGTAGTCGAGAAGTTTATTACTGCAACCGTTTGGTTACAATGACCGGATTAGAATTTAATTTATTGTGGTTGCTGATGAGTGATTTTCCACAACTAGTGACCCGTGAAAGTATCGCTGAGCATATATTTAAGCGTAGTCTGGTCGAGTCTAATCGAAGTATTAATATGCATATTTCAACCATCAGAAAAAAGTTATTAGTGAATACTGATAAATCACAGATTAAAACTTTTCGTGGTGAAGGATACGTTTTTAACGAATAATGATAGGATATCATCTAAAAAGGCTTCATATAGAAGCCCTTTCTATCTGGTGTATTATTGATTGTGACTAAACGGGTGCGCCCGTCATGATACTTGTAGTACCTACTTTAGCCATTTCTGCTAAATCTTTATCAACAAAAAATAACGCATGACCGTCATGGCCAACCAAGTTAATTTTATCTAAAACACTTTTGAATAAGGTTTCTTCTTCGTGTTGCTCTGCGACATACCATTGCAAGAAGTTAAACGTTGAATAATCTTGGTTCGTAAATGCCTGATGCGCTAATGTATTGATACGTTCAGTAATATGGCATTCATGCTCGTATGTTTTTTCAAATATGTCAGCTAATGACTTAAATTCGTGTGGTGGTGACTCAACCGTACCGATAATAGGTAACGCGCCGGTTTCACTGACGTACGTGAATAAACGTGTCATGTGGTCCATTTCTTCTGCCGCATGTTTACGCATAAATGTTGCGGCACCCTCAAAGCCTTTCTCTTCACACCAAGCACTCATTTGTAAGTATAAGTTTGACGAGTAAAACTCTAAGTTTATTTGATTATTTAGTTGCTTGACCATTTCAGGTTTTAACATGATAGTGCCTCATTAATATATATAGTCTAATCTTGCCTGTTTTGTGTGTGTGTTACAAGCTAAAAAGCGTAAGTTACCGTAATAAAAATTATTTAAAATACATAAAAAACAATGAGATAACTAACGCAAATCATTATCATTATCATTAACTTATAGCGTTTTTAATATAGCTTCAGCTTTACTGACGTCAAATTCTTTAGGTTTCTCAACATGTAAATTAATAATGATGCCGTTTTCAATGACCATAGCATAACGTTGAGAGCGTAAGCCACCAAAGCTGGCTGTTTCCATAACTAAACCAAGTGCTTTCGTATAGCTACCGTCACCATCAGCAAGCATCATAATATTTTCAGCATTTTGTGCCTCGCCCCACGCATTCATTACAAAAGCATCATTTACCGATAAACAGATAATGGCATCGACTCCTTTAGCTTTTAATTCATCAGCTGATACAACATAACCGGGTAAATGAGCGGCTGAACACGTTGGGGTGAATGCACCGGGAACGGCAAATAACACCACTTTTTTGTTGGCAAAAAGCTCATCGGTATTATGGGTAATCATATTGCCGTCTTTTAACTGTGACAATTCGCCTGAAGGCATGGATTTATTTTCTTCAATCATAAAAATTCTTCTTATTTTAAGGGTTAACTCGGTGGATGGTTTAGTGGAAGCGTTATCGCTTTACATAAAAAATTTTTATCGTGTGCGGAACGCGCGCAGTCTTTGCAGATAAAACGTGGTTTATCAACAATATGCGCAAGCTCATGAAGACTTTTTTCTATGTCTTTTTTTTTCCATTTACAAAGTGCTTTTGCCATAAAAGCCTCAAAAAATCTCATTACTACGCTTATTTTAGAAGATAGAACGCAGAGATGCATCTATTTATCGATAAATATAACTAAAATAACTTTTAACGTTAGGCTCTTTTATCGAGTGTTAAACCAATATCATTGACATGGCTATTCACATCAATAGAAATGATATTAGCAAGCTCTTGAGAGTTACTCACTTCTTTATCAACATTACTCATTGCGCGTTCAAACGCAATAAAGTGCTGGCGTTGCAATGTTATTTGCGTAAGGGAGTCTTGTGCGACGGTGGCTGATAATTTCGCTTGGCCAGTAACTTCTAAAGCCGTTTCTTGTAATTGGTCGGCAATTGTTTTTTGGTTGTATGACGCTTTTTCAATATCAATAATTGTTTTTTCAATTGAGTTACTTGCACTTTGTAGCTGATCTAAACGTTGAGATATTTGTTTAAGCGAATCTTGAGTTTTACCAGCAAGTTGTCTCACTTCATCAGCAACAACCGAGAAGCCTCTGCCGTGTTCACCTGCTCTTGCTGCTTCAATCGCTGCATTTAACGCCAATAAATTAGTTTGATCCGCAATTGCGCCAATAACATCAACGATAGAAGTTACACTGTCAACAGATTGAAAAAGTGAGGTTATCGCAGTTTTACTTTGTTGTGCAGCCATACTGGTTGAATCGCTTGCAGCGAGCACTTGTGCAACTCGGCTTTGACTTGTTTCCATTGCCTGTTGAGTCGCTTGTGCGTTATTTACTACCTGCTCGGACAACGTATTTACCGTTTCAGTCGCTTGGCCTAATGCATTCATAATTTCGCGAGCACCTTGTACATGCGTGCTGGTACTCTTTGATGATTGATAAATGTTTTTAACTTGGCTCTCCATGGTTGTTAATGCTTTAGCCACTAAATCAAGTTGTTGTGCTTTCGCTTTATCATCTTGTGCAAGTTTATTCACCATTTTATTGAAGCTCGAAGATATTTCGCCCAATTCAGTTTTTGCTGGAATATCCGTAATGTTATCGACCTTTCCTTGCTCAACGAGTTGAACAAAACCGTTTCTTAACTTACGTAATGGATTCAAAATCACGCTGCGTTGCAACCAGTAATTGGCAACTAAGAAACAGATTAAAAAGGATAGCAAACCAATAACTATTCGATAAAGTTGCTGGTTCAACACTTGTTGTTTTTTTAATATTTCTGTTTCGGCGATAAGAATAATACCTTCCAACGCGGTAACATTTTGCTTGAGCAATGCTAAGCCAGCGGTGCGCTGATTCTGTGAATTTAGGGTGTTTTCAAACTCACTTTGATAACGATTAATGAGTGAATTGAGTTCATCAATCGCTTCTTCGCTAATGTCTTCTTTATCATCGTCATTGGAAAAAAAGTCATCTTCATCACTATCATTGTCGCTTTCAAGGAAAATAGCTAATAAAGGATAATTTGTTAATTGTTGATGCAGTTGTGCTAATTCTTGTAACGCATTTTTAAAGCCAGTATCGCTAATGTTTTGGCTAAGGAACGACTTTTCACGCGTGTTGATTAAATGGTTTAATGCGCGTGCAATATTGCCCATCGTTACTAAATAATTTATGCGTTGCTGTTCGTCTAGTGCCTCACTCTCAGAGGCATATTTTATCAGCGAGTGAGTAATGGCAACCATGTTCTGTTCACTGTTACGAAGCAAAGCGAGTGGGTTACCACTTAACTTACCCATAGCACGATATTTTGTTTCAATATTTTTATTAAGTTTGCCCGCTTCTTCAGTAATGTTATGGCTTAAGTTACCAATATCTAAGCTCGTTGAGCGTGTAATTATTTCGTTGAGTTGCTCTTGGGCGGTATTAAGCAGGCTGGCATCACCGTTTTGTAGATAGGTTGCAATGGTGCGATAAAACTTCACGGTGGTTAACGTTTTCAATGCATGATATTCAGCGTACTGGCTTCTACTTGATGTAAGAGAAGTGCCAACATGATACATGGTTGCAACGAATATGACAGCAAAAATACTGATGGCAATAACAGACAATCGTGAAAAACTTGATACTCGCATAGTCAATCCTTGAAGGGTATTCACAGATAAATTAATGCTGATTCTTACTGATCTTTGTTACGGTTTTATGACAAGATTTTACTGAGCAAGTATGAAGTATGAAGTATGTTGTGGTTAAATCTGATTAATTTTAACTCTAGAGGCTAAAATATATCGCAAGCCCCGTGAAAGTTTTTTCATGGGCTTGCGCAAATACAGCACAGTCCATTAATTGATGTTAACGACTGTTTAAACTCGGGATACTAGGTTAATTGTTTTTAGGAATAGCCTGATTCACATAAACATCAAAACGATTCTTCTTCATTTTTATACTAGTTGAAGGCGTTTTGTTATTTAAGGGTGGCGCATAACTTGGGCGCTTAACCACAACGCGATATTTAGCTAACTTCAATGCTGGTTCAAGTAAATCATCTGCATCTAAGTCTTCACCGACGAGTGATTGGAATACGCGCATTTCTTTTTTCACTGCGGCCGACTTTTCACGATGTGGATACATAGGGTCGAGATAAATAACATCAGGTTGCTGAGTGAATGACACCTCTTCAATCGTTGCCGCATGAACGAGTGACATACGACTGGCAATATCACTGACCTCACTGTTCAATTTAGCGCGTTCTAAGCCATTTTCTAGCAGTGCTGCGACAATAGGCATACGTTCTTTCATGGTTACTGTACAACCTAAGGTAGCCAATACAAAAGAGTCTCGTCCTAAGCCTGCGGTAGCATCAAGTACATGTGGGGTAAAACCATGTTTTAGCCCAATCGCTTTAGCAATGTCTTGGCCACGCCCTCCACCAAATTTTCGTCGATGGGCAACTGCGCCATCAACAAAGTCTACTTTAATACCACCGAGTTTAGGCTCATCAAGTTTGATCAGTTCTAATTCTTGAAAGTTGACTTGTAATAAAAAAAGTAAGCTTGGATGCTTAGTAACTGAAGCGCTGTCACCGATATAGGCTAATTGCCATTTTTTAGCAATTTTTTTAGCTAAATCAACATCGGTTTTATCAAGGTACCCAACGGCTATTTTAGATATATCCATTAATCAAACTCTATTTGAACATTGTTATCACCGGTTGCATAGGCAACTAAGCGGCTGAGTTGACTCAGTGATAAGTCACTTTCACTTTGCCATTGATTAAAGGCATTTTGAATGGCGATTAAGCTTTTTCTACTTTGCAGTCCGCCGTCAATAATTTTATTCGCACGAAAATAAGCTTCAATGTCACGGGTTAATAAAAAAGTATCTTTACCAATAGCACGTAAAGCATAAGGTCCTGTATTACCGCCTAAACGTTGACCTTTTTTCTTTAAGTAATCCCATAAACCTATCATGTTATTGCTTGGCCATGCCGCAATAAATTTAGCAAAACTATCGTGCTGGCTATTATCGCTATGTATTTCATCAAACATCATATGGGCATTAGCTTGAATAGTTTTTACTTTATTAAAATTACGAATAATTCGAGCATCAGCCGCTTTACGTTCTTGCATTTCTTCGGGCATCATCAGTATTTTTGTCAGATCAAAATTAAAAAACATTTCTTCAAAGTTTGGCCATTTATTTTCTACCACTCGCCAAACAAAACCACTTTGAAAAATTTTTTTAGTAAAGGCTGATAAAATTCTATCGTCACCTAGTTTAGCGACTAAATTATCTTGTTGAGTATCACCTAGTAATAGGTTTAGCACAGCAGTTCCGCCCTTACGTTCTGCGGCGCGTCGGTATAGAGAGTCGAATTTTTCTAAAGACATAAATATTCTATTTAAGTTGCAATTACTTTTACGAGAGAAAATATTAACACAGTGCAAGTAAAAGGTGGGAAGCAAGTTACCGTTAATCCCCGATAGAGGGTACTTTATTTTTCATATTAGAGAAATAATAGGGGAGAGTATAAAATACTCCTTGAAGATCTAATTGAGAATGATTATCATTAAGTTTTTATTGGTAGTTAATCATCAAAAATATCAATTAATTCAGTTTAAACTTATTGACACAGGAAAGGGGGAACTATGAGGCAATGGCAACGTTTATTGAGTGACGGTAATGCATTTTTTGATAATAAAAAATGGGTACAAGCGGAATATTGTTATAAAGAAGCCGCTTCATATCTTGATAATTTATGGTCAGTGGATACCATGAATATTGAATTATTAATGGCATGGATAGGGACTTGTCATAATTTAGCGGTACTCTATGAAACAAAGGGTAACCCCCAAGTTTCGTTAGAATATCTGCTAATTCCACATCATCGTATGTTAGCACTAAGTCAAAATAGCCAACAATGCGATGACATACAACTTATTGCATTAAAAGCATTACAATTGACTTTTATGCCCGTACTCTTGTTTTCACGAAAATATTCAATTTGTAAAAAATGTCAAAAAGGATTGAAAGAATTTAAAGCGCAACTTGATGAAAACCAAGGGACTGTTCATTAACGGAATGTCTGCTATAAAATAGATAAATGAGGGTGCACTATGCTATATCACTTAATTAAGAAACTCGATAATAAAGTCAATTTCGCCACTGTGGTGGCGCATTGTGGTATTGCTTCTAAAAGTTATAAGCCACTGTTAGTCGTAGTCGAAACAACCTTTGTGGCTCAATGTACTTATTCGCGAAATCTAATGCGCCCTACACTAAACACATGACGTTTTTAGGCTTTAAAATTTGGAAAGTCACTGGACATAGTATGTTTCCGCGCATCCCTGAATATAGTTATGTGCTGGTGTGTCACTGGTGGAAGTACCTACAGATAAAACCAGAACAAATAATATTAGTTCATCACCGTCAATACGGGGTCATCATAAAAACAGTAGCATTAATTGATGGCAATGGCTTTATTTGGTGTAAAGGTGAAAACTTATCGAGTATTGCTGTTGAACAATTTGGTCCGGTGAGCCGAAGCCAAATTATAGGGCGGGTACTGAGTGTATTTAAAAAGTGAGTTCTCTTTAAATACACTCAGTGTTTTACGTTAACTGACCGCGTTATTTATCCTTCAATACCACAGTGACGAAGTAAAGCATCGATCTTAGGCTCTCGACCACGGAAAGCTTTAAATAATACACTCGGCTCCTCAGAACCACCTTTTTCTAATATATTAGTAAGAAAGTCTTTACCTACTTGTGCATTAAAAATCCCTTCTTCTTCAAAACGGCTAAAGGCGTCAGCTGATAATACTTCTGCCCATTTGTAACTGTAGTAACCAGCCGAATAACCGCCACCAAAAATATGACCAAAGCCATGTTGAAAGCGATTAAAGTCGGCGGCTTTCAATACTGAATATTCTACACGTACTTGATTTAATGTTTGCTGAATATACCCAGAGTTATCTTGTGCAGGTTGGTAATCTTTATGCATTTTAAAATCAAAAATACTGAATTCTAATTGACGTAACATTTGCATCGCAGATTGGTAATTCTTTGCCGCTAACATTTTATCAAGCATAGCTTGCGGCAGTGGTTCACCCGTTTGGTAGTGTCCTGAGATAAAGGCTAATGCCTCTGGCTGCCAGCACCAATTTTCTAAAAATTGGCTAGGTAACTCTACTGCATCCCATGGCACACCGTCGATACCTGAAACGCCACTGGTGTTAATTTGTGTCAGCATATGGTGAATGCCATGGCCAAATTCGTGAAATAAAGTAACCACTTCGTCATGGGTAAATAGCGCAGGCTTATCACCAATAGGCTTATTAAAATTACAGGTTAGGTAGGCAACTGGGTATTGAATATCACCATTGGCTAATTCACGACGACTTTTACAATCGTCCATCCATGCGCCACCACGTTTGTGGGCGCGGGCGTATAAATCTAAATAAAAGCGGCCACGCAAATTATTATTGCGATCGTATACTTGATAAAACTTCACATCTTTGTGCCAAGTGTCGATGTTAGCTACTTGGTTAATTTTCATACCAAATAAACGATGAACAACTTCAAATAAGCCAGCTACAACTTTTTCTTCTGGAAAATAAGGGCGACATTCTTCGTCTGAAATAGCATAACGGCTTTGCTTTAATTTTTCACTATAGTAGGGCAGATCCCAAGCTTGTAAGTCTGTTTGGTTAAATTCTTTTTCAGTGAAAGATTTAACTTCATCTAAGTCTTGTTGACCTTGAACCTTCGATTTTACCGCTAGGTTTTCTAGAAAGTCTAAAACCTCAGTGGTTGATGATGCCATTTTGGTAGCAATTGATTTCTCAGCAAAATTATTAAAGCCCAATAGCTGTGCTAATTCATGACGAAGTAGTAATAGTTCGTTCATGATGTCGCTGTTATCGAATTTCCCGGCATTGGGACCTTGGTCTGAAGCGCGAGTAACAAAGCCACGATAGAGCTGTTCACGTAATATAGCATTGCTGCAGTAAGTCATTACGGGTAAATAACTAGGGATGTCTAAGGTAAATAGCCAGCCTTGTTTTTCTTGTTCTTTTGCTAGTTCTGCTGCGGCTTCTATAGCGCTGTCAGGTAAGCCAGTAAGTTCACTTTTATCGGTAATATTAACGCTATAAGCGTGCGTAGCATCGAGTACATTATTGCCAAATGTTGAGCTTAACTCCGATAAACGAGTAACAATTTCACCGTATCGTTTTTTGTCATTATCGTTTAAAGCGATGCCCGACAATTTAAAGTCACGTAAGGCATTCTCAATGACTTTCTTTTGAGGAATACTTAATTGTGAATATTCATCACTGTTGGCAAATTGTTGGTAGGCTTGATATAACCCTTGATGCTGGCCCACAAAAGTACTGTATTCAGACAACAGTGGTAAGCATGATTCGTATGCATCACGTAATTCGTCACTATTAACCACTGAATTCATATGTGATACCGGCGACCATAGCTTACTTAACGTATCGTCAGCTTCATCAGTAGGCATGATTAAATTAGCCCAGGTAAATGTTTTTGCTTCAAGCACTGCTGCAATCACTTTTTTGCATTCTGCTATCGCATGCTCAACAGCAGGCTTGATATGTTCAGGCTTGATTTGAGAAAACTGGGGTAAATCTGAAACTGTTAATAATGGATTGCTCATAATGCGGTATTCTTTATTAAATGATGATGTAGATGTAAGACCTTAATGGGAGAGATTCAAGGTGTAGCGCTTTTTGTTTTCAATCTATTTTACTTAAAATTGACCACCTTAAAAAAATAAATGCTACTGTCTATGTTAATAGGGTGTTTGTTATTGTTAATTATGCTCTTTATTTACCCTTTTAGTTCGGATAAATATTTATTTTAATTGTATTTTACTTATACTAAAAATGTATTATTCGTCTTCGTCATGAGTTTCTCGAGGTGTTATGTTTCGTTTTTTTGCTGTGAATTCCTTATGTTCACTTTTTTTACTGTACGCTATGCTTTTTACAGATACAGCACAAGCAGAGGTGAACAATTTATATTTAGAAAACTTGTCAGTTGAACATGGATTGTCTCAAGGCTCGGTTAAAGCTATTTTTCAAGATGATGAAGGTTTTATTTGGGTAGGCACTGAAAGTGGTTTGAATATGTATGACGGTTATAGCTTTCGAACTTTACCTGGGCCAGGTAATGATTTTGATAATTACGAAACGTACCGGATTATTCAAGATAAGGACAAACTACTTTGGCTGAACATTGTTGATAAAGGACTGTATACTTATAATAAAAAAACAGATGTTTATCAACAAATTCTAGAAACAGATCCGATAAATAAAGATTATCTTATAGCTGATATGGTTGAGGGTAACAATAATGACTTTTTTATTGCTAGTGCAAAAACTATCATCGTGTATAACAAAATATCTCAAAAAAGTACGCGTCTACTAGATTTATCAGATGAGCTTGCTGCGATTAATAATATTTTCGAAATATTGTTACACCAAAATATCTTATATATTACTACACGTGTTGGTGTTTTTGCGCTGAATATCGAGACTAAAGTATGGAAGAAATTACCTGCCGTTACGTCGACTGAAATTAGTTCAGACAGCTTTAGTGCTGTTGGTGCAAATAAAGTGTACGACCTTAATATAAGTGCAAGCAATGATCTTTATTTAGCGACAGAACATGGTGTTTATAGCTTATCTATTAATAAAATGAATGATTATTTAGTAGGCGATTTTCAATTACCTGCTTATAAAGTGATCACTGATGCCGTGTCAAGTTGGCAGCTTTATGCTGATGGCGATAATTTATACCAAGGCAGTCACTTAGGGTTGTCAGTCATTAATACCACCACCGACACCACCGAATTTCTTTTCTCATTTAATGAATTTTTTGACCATATTAAAAGCAATGATGTTATTTCTATTTTGAAAGACAAAAGAGGTTCATTTTGGTTAGGTTCTAGGGCAACAGGTCTGTATAAATGGGATCCTAAGCGGAGCTTAATCAGTAATTATGGTTACAAAAAAGACAATGCAAACAGTTTGACAGATAATGTTGTTTGGTTTATTACCGCACTACGTAGCGATCCTGAACAGCTATGGGTGGGTACAAGAAATGGGCTTAATTTACTTAATACGCGTGATAAAAAAATATCACACTATTTAACAACTAATAACCCCAAAAGCACTTTTAATATTAGCCGTGTAGATGGCATTTATGAAGATTTACAGCAACGTTTATGGCTTTCTACTGCAAAAGGTGTGGTTTTATTTGATATAGAAAGTAAAAAACTCATTGATATTCCGTATGATGATAAAGTGAAAGAACTCCTTGCGTTAAGGCAGTATTCTTTCTTTTATGATAAAGGTAATACGTTGTGGAGTATCACTGAAAAAGGTGTCAATCGTATTTCACTGACAACGGGGATTATTGACCCACTGGATGAGATGAGTGAAAAAATAGCAGAAGACAAAATTTTCAATATTCTAGGTTATTTACCTAATAGTGATAAAATGCTCTTTTCTACCAATAATTCACTATGGTTTTTTGACCTAAAAACTCGCACAAATACATTGATATATCAAAATCTTAATATCAAAGAAACCGAGTTTATATCTATAGAAAGCTTAGTCTCTGATAATAAAGGCATGCTTTGGTTTAGTTTTTCAGGCAAAGGGCTTGTTGGTTTAGACAGTAAAACGTACGAACAAAAATATTTTTATCACAAAGAGAATTCTATTGTCGGCAATCATATCTATGGTTTATTGGTAGACTCTGAAGGTGACCTTTGGTACGCCAGTCATAATGGCATTTACATGATAGATATTAAAACACACCATATTCGTAACTTCGGTATCAGTGATGGATTAATTGGCAGAGAGTTTAATGGTGGCGCTTTCTCTGAAATGGCTAATCAAAATTTTGCTTACGGTGCGATGAATGGCTTAAGTATTTTTAATCCCCTGAGCTTAAAGAAGAAAAATTATGAAGATCAGCTTAGTGTTCATGCTACTAATATTGATGTGTTATCACGTGATTTAGCTTTGCCTTTTGTGCTGAGTAATGGTGATACCGTTCAGTTAAATTATGATGATGTGGGTATTCGTATTGATTTCTCGCCATTAACTTACAACAGCACTAATAACATCCTGTTTGAATATAAGTTACAAGGTGCTGATGACATAAGTTATCCATTAACTGCTGAAAATCATATTACTTTTTCAAGCTTATCTTCAGGGGCGCATTCGCTGATAGTACGTATTCAATCAACTGAAACTAAAAAATATTCTGACGCCTTTGTTATTAACTTTATGGTGCAATATGCTCCATGGTCTTCGCCGCTAGCTTACTTAGTTTATGTTGTGCTCTTGTTAACTTTATTTATGCTCTGGCATGTAAAACGCCAACAAAATACGCGCTTATTACTTGCCGTACATGAAGAGGTAAAATATCGAGAGAATAGACTGCAACTGGCATTAACTGGTAGTAATAGTGAAGTGTGGGATTGGCAAAGCGATGATAACTTAATGTTTGCTAAACGGGCCTCTGAAGAATTAGGGTATAGCGACCTTCAACATTCTTATAGCTTTAATAAGCATTTATCGTTAATTCACAAAGATGAACGTGAATTGTTTCATTCTCAGTGGTTAAAATTTGTGGTTACAGCTGATATTAAGACCAGCTTTTCATGTAGCTATCGAATGAAAAAATTCAATGGTCAGTGGTTGTGGTTTAAAGATCTTGGAAAAATTGTGGCAACTGACATCAAAGGCAGACCAACCAGAATTACCGGCGCATATACGAATATTACCCAGTCGTTAGCCGACGCCGAACGTGCTCACTTTTATGGTGAAGCTTTTAAGAAAACTAAAGATTGGGTCTTAATTATTAGTGATAATTTTAGTCGGGTAATCGCGAATGAATCGTTACGGCACGCCTTTGCTTGGCGCGAGGAAGAATTTGCCTTTGATGCTAAATTATTTGGATTAACTAACGATCGCTTTAGTTTTTACCAGACGTTATTTTCTCATTTAAAGGCTGGTGATGATTGGCGAGGTGAAGAGCTCATCAAAACGAAAGCTGGCGAAGAGTATCATGTTATTTTAACTGTGAGCGCGAGCCTCAATGAATCAACGAATAGCATTTATTTTGTTTGTATTTTTACTGATATTTCCGCGCAAAAGCATGCAGAAAAAGAGCTTCGTTATTTAGCAAATTATGATTATTTAACGGATTTACCTAATCGTTCATTATTGCTCGACAGAATAAAGCATGCGATGGACTATTCTGCCCGCATGTCACAATCCATTGCTTTGTTTTTTATTGACCTAGACAGGTTTAAACAAGTTAATGATTCATTGGGTCATGACTGTGGAGATTTGCTCTTACAAGAAGTCACCAGGCGTTTAAAAGCAGTTCTGAGGGTTGATGATACCGTTGCTCGCATTGGCGGTGATGAATTCGTTGTTCTGCTAGAGTCTTTTCGCGGCCATGGTCAGCTGGGTCGAGTTGCACAGAAGGTGATTACTGCCGTTGGCGAGCCTGTGCTATTAAACGGTAATACGGTTAGTGTGGGCGCTAGTATTGGCATTGCTCTTTTTCCCGAAGATGCCAAAGATAGTGACGAATTGCTTCGTCACGCCGATGTCGCTATGTATCATTCTAAACAACTGGGTCGTAATACCTTTCAATTTTACACGCCACGTATGAACGTTGAAGCAAGTGAACGTTTATATGCAGAGTCTACACTTAAGCTCGCTTTTGAAAACAGTGAGTTTGTTAATTATTATCAGCCTATTGTTGACTCATACCAAGGTAAGGCCGTTGGCGCCGAATTATTATTACGTTGGCAAAGTGGCGACAAGTTAATTCTACCTGATAATTTTATTCCACTTTCTGAAGATCTGGGTTTGATTATATCTATGACTGAAGCGGCTATTTTACGTGGTGTGATAGATTTGAAAAAATGGCGAGCTATTCGTCCTAATATGTACTTATCGATTAATCTGTCTGTTCAGCACTTTCTTGAAGACAATTTAATTCCTTATTTGAAAAGTATTTTACAAACACATAATTTACCCGCTGAAGCGCTTAAGTTTGAAGTCACTGAAAGTATGCTTATTTCTGATCCAGATAAAGCTATTGCGACTATGACAGCGCTTGATAAATTAGGTGTGGTAATTGCCTTAGATGATTTTGGTACCGGTTACTCATCATTATCTTACTTAAAAAAATTGCCTTTGAAAATTTTAAAAATTGACCGGAGCTTTGTTTCAGGGATTGGTATTAACTCTGCTGATGAAGCGATTGTCGCGGCTACTTTAGTGTTGGCCAAAAATTTGAAAATGGTCTGCATTGCTGAAGGTGTAGAAAATGAAATACAGCTGAAATTTTTAGGTGAGAAACACTGTCACCTTATTCAAGGCTACCTTTATAGTAAGCCAGTTGAAGCTGCTAAAATTGAACAATTTTTGCATGATGACATTATCGCGATAAAAGTTAATAGGCCAGAATAGCTAATTGGCTTGAATAACGCTTGTTTAACCACATATATAACACATACACTTTTTCTAGGAATAAAAACATGACTCAACATTTTGACTTTCTTGCCATTGGCGCAGGAAGTGGCGGTATTGCTTCTGCAAATCGCGCAGCAAAGCTTGGTAAAAAAGCAGCAGTAATAGAAGCTAAGCAAATTGGCGGTACGTGTGTTAATGTGGGTTGTGTGCCGAAAAAAGCCATGTGGTATGCTGGGCAAATTGCCGATGCGTTACACTACTCTGCTGATTACGGTTTTAATGCGCCGTTACAAGGTTTTAATTGGAGCACGTTAGTTAAAAACAGGGAAGCTTATATAGAGCGAATTCATGCAGCCTATGCTCGTGGTTTTGCCAGCAACGGTGTTACTGTTATCGATGGCTTTGCTAAATTTATCAATAAAAACACTGTCGAAGTTAATGGCGAACAAATTACCGCTGACCATATTGTTATTGCTACCGGTGGTCGTCCTAGCATTCCAAGTATTGAAGGTGCAGAGTATGGTATTGATTCAGACGGTTTTTTTGCTTTAACAGAACAACCAAAAAGTGTTGCTGTTGTTGGTGCTGGTTATATTGCCGTAGAACTTGCTGGCGTATTTCATGCTTTAGGCACCACCTCACATTTATTAGTGCGTAAAGAAAAGCCACTACGTGGTTTTGACGATATGCTCAGTGACACGTTAGTCGAACAAATGGCAAAACATGGTCCAACACTGCATACCCATAGCACACCCAGTCATGTTGAAAAACATGATAATGGTCAACTGACCATCCATTTGGAAAATGGTAAGTCTGTTGGGCCTGTTGATTCTTTAATTTGGGCAATAGGGCGAGAGCCAGCAACAGATAAAATTAATCTAGAGTTGGCTGGTGTCGCAATCAACGAACAAGGTTTTATTTCAACAGACAAATACCAAAATACTAATGTTAAGGGTATCTATGCAGTGGGTGATAATACTGGTCGTGCACAATTAACACCAGTAGCTGTTGCCGCAGGTCGTCGCTTATGTGAGCGTTTATTTAATAATAAACCTGACGAGCATTTAGACTATTCAAATATTGCCACGGTTGTGTTTAGCCACCCAGTTATTGGTACGGTTGGTTTATCAGAAAAAGAAGCGCTTGACGAATACGGCGTAGAAGAGGTTAAGGTTTACAATTCACAGTTCACTGCTTTGTATCAGGCGATGACTGAAGATTATCGTGATCCCACGCGTATGAAACTTATTTGTGTTGGCAAAGAAGAAAAAATTGTTGGCATACACAGTATTGGGTTTGGTAGTGATGAATTGTTGCAAGGGTTTGCGGTTGCCATGAAAATGGGCGCAACTAAAGCCGACTTTGATAATACTATTGCGATACACCCAACGAGTGCAGAAGAGTTTGTTACCATGAATTAAGTGGCGTTAACCACGCCATATAAATAAGTGTTGGCGTCATCTTCTGGCAATTAATGATGACGCTCGACACAACTTTAACTAGAGGTAATTCATTTGTCACTTAAAGTGTAAAACGCTCTACTGAGCTTGTTAGAGAATGCGCTAAAGTGCTGACATCTTCACTTCTTTTGTGCATATTACTCGCTTCCATCGCATTCTTATTTGCGGCATCAGCCGTTTCATTCATTGTTTGTTCAATTTGCTCACTATAAACCAACTGCTCTTGTGCTGCAGTAGTAATGCTTTTGCTCATTGAGTCAATTGCTTTTAAGGTATCCTCAATTTGGTTAATGGCATGACTTAATTGCTGACTTTGAGCAACACATTCACTGGCTTGTGTTTGACCTTCTGAAATCGCCTTGACCGCAATAGACGTATCTTTTTGTAAATTATTAATCATTACTTGTATTTCAGCGGTAGACGCCTGAGTTCGAGAAGCTAATGATCTTACTTCATCAGCAACCACAGAAAAACCACGACCTTGCTCTCCGGCCCTTGCTGCTTCGATAGCCGCGTTTAAAGCCAGCAGGTTAGTCTGCTCAGCAATACCACCGATGGTATCTAAAATACTACCTATGTTGCGGCTATGTTGGCTAAGTAGTTCCATGACTCCCACTGATTCACCCAGTCGAGTTGATAGCTGCTTAATACGCTGACTGTTATCGTTAGCAATATTATTAATGTCTTGGCTGCGTTGCGATGCTTCAGTGACATGGGAAGCAGTAGTAACTGCTTCATCTTTTACCATACTTGAACTAGCAAACATTTGTTCAGCAAGCTGTTTGGCATTATCAATACGGGTAATTTGTTGACTGGCTGATTCTGATATAAACAAACTTTGTTGATTGGTTAACGCCGCAGATTTATCAAGCGAATGGGCGTCTTTATTAATGGCGTTAAGCAAATGAGTAAGATCATCAGATAACTTATTAATATTAGTAATAAGCCCACCGAACTCATCATCACTGCGTTTTTCCATGCGCTTTGACAAGTTACCACTAGCGATTAATGCCAAGGCTTTGTTTACTGCCCGTAACGGACCAATCATCGCTTTAGTTGTGACATAAGTAATAAAGCTCGCCATAACAATAAAGATTAACGCTAAAACGATGGCTAAAGTTTTTCCTCTTTCAATTTCCTCTTGGGCATTGCTTTGAAAATGAGCAAAACGTTTATTCGCCAATAATACTAATTCATCAAGCTTTGCATAGCTTAAATTATAAGATTGAGTTGCAGAAAGATAAGCCTCTTTTGCTTGATATTGTAGATCAATTGTTTGTTGTTGTAGTTGGTATAAACGACCTGGTTGTTGAATTGATTCTTGTATCAGTGTCAAGTTCTGCTTAAAGTCACTTAACAGTTCACTCGCATTAAGTGGTTCAGCTTGCTGGACTAAATAAGCAAAATTAGTTTCAATATTATTGATTAAAAAAATCATATCACCTTGATGTTTAGTCACTAAGTCTGTTGATTCTATTCGGTCAAGCCCTGACATAGAGTTTTTTAAGCTAAAAAGTGAGTCATCAATGCGCGTACCTGTACCAATAACTTCATCAAGTAACTTCTCTTGCCCCGTCGCTTCAATAATTTCTAAATCAAGCATATAGGTGCTTGCTTGATAACGCGCATTTTCAAAAGTTTTATAGTCACCCTGGAAGTCTCTTGTTGCTTGCTGATGCCCTATTTTAGCAAAGAACATTGCTTGAATATCAGTTGAATATTGTTGATATTGAACTTGTGCTTCTTCAAGAGCCGATTGCATTTTTGCTTGTTTAGTCACTTTCAGACGTAGTCGCTGGACAGTTGCTTGGTAATCTTTTTGTAGATGATTAAACTGCTCTAAACTTTCCTGTAACTTATTAGCATCAGATTGCGTATAAGCGACAGCCGCTTGCTTCATCATTTTCAACAATTGAACTTGTAAAGTGCCACTTTGTTTTTGCACAGGAACAGCTAATGTTTCAACATTATTATTGGCGTCAGAAATTTTACTTAATGAATAGTAAAAAAAGCTACTCGCCGTTAATAATAATAATCCAATCGTGCTAAAACCAAAGATGATTTTTTGTTTTATGGTGAGATTTAGCATTAATTAAGCCTTTTTTTACGTTGCTCATTCTTTAATTGTAATCCGATATTTACTTAATGTGATAAATATGAGCATTTATTATTATAATGTCTTGGATAAAAGTGTTTACCTAACAATTAATCCAAATTAAAGGGTGGCCTACTGACCTAAAAGAGATCCATATCTTAAGTTTAATTACAATATCACGGTAATCTTCTCTACTCAAAGATAGCTTAGTTAAAAAAACCATTACAAAATTACAAAATTACAAAATATTAAAATATTAAAATATTAAAATA
>NZ_JACGVZ010000021.1:0-85084 GCF_014077465.1 Colwellia sp. BRX10-4 | reverse complement strand
GTGTATCAGATAAACTGATTTGTTGTGAACGAGGCTTGGGCATAACAATCACCACACTTATAAGAGGGTAAATTAAGTGTAGTTTATTGTTGAAAAAACAAACAAGTTATTATGGGTGGCTTAATGGTGGTTAATACGGCGTATCAGATAAAATAATTTGATGTGAACGAGGCTTAGGCATAACAATCACCACACTTAACAGGGGTGATTTAAGTGTAGTTTATTGTTGAAAAAACAAACAAATTATTATGGTTGGCTTAATGAGAGATGTTCGATTTCACTATGGGGGCTCATTGCGTCATAGAATTTAGGATGTGCGCTAAGCGGAATTAATTATTTGATAGTTTAGGGGGGGACAGTCCGTTAAAGGTCATGTTGCTGAACGTATATTTAGGTATATTAACTAAAGTTTTTTCATAATATTTACTGCGATAACACTTCCTAACTAATCTCCTGCTGTGACGTTTAATCAAGTTTGTAAAAGTGAGGGCATTCATATATGACGACCCAAGCTGTTCCAGTTGGTTAATCAAATATAGTGTTTAGTCTTTATTTTGCTGGTATTAAAAAATTTTCTTAACTTGCTGCTCGGTTAGCGTAGGCGATTTAGGTTTTGGTTGATGAAATGGGGTTGTCATCATGGCTGCCAAACCGAAAGTTAGCCAATGAACCGACTACCAGAGGCTCCATGGGAGCATAGCCGATGAAAAAATAAAAAACTTTTTTAGTGTCTGGTTATTTTACACTTCTAACTGACTTATATCAGTGCTTTTTATATACCCTTGAATCTTAAATATCATTGAATTTTAAATATATTAATGTGTTGGTATGTATTTTGTTTTTTGGCCGCATATCATAAGTGATAACGTTTTAGTTTTTAACATTTCCCTTGAATAACAGTGTTTTGAAGGAATAAAAAGGAATATCAAATAAAAACGAAATTTTTAAGCTCCATGCTGGCTGGCATCGCCCTCACTCTTAGTAGCCAATCAGCACTAGCAGGACTAATCTCCTTCGATTACGAAGGATAGATTGTTCAGTATACAGTCAACACAACAGGTACCTACGAGATATTCGCGGCAGGAGCAAGCGGGGGAAAGAGCAGATACCAACAAGGGGGGGCTGGAGCAATTAAAGGAGGCAGTCTGTTTCTAACTACAGGGCAGATGCTCTCCATTGCTGTTGGTGGAAAAGGTATAAATGGTAATCATTCCGGCGGCGATGGTAATTATTCTGGCGGCGGCGGTGGTGGCAGTTTTGTTACTTTAAATTCAGGCCCCACTTTTGATTCTTTAGTTATCGGTGGAGGTGGAGGTGGAGGTAACTACAGCCAAGACTATGGAGTGGGCCAAGATGCGAATTTAGGCACCTCCGGTGATTCAGGAGGTAGGTGTTTTCAGGATGCTGACTACAGTGTTGGCGGAGTAAATGGCAATGGAGGTGAAGGTGCTAACTGCCGTAAAAACAAATCTCCACTAAGGAACGCAGCTGGTGGTGGTGGCTTCTTCACGAACGGGGGTAACGGTGGTGGCGGCGGTGTCGGTGGTGGACAGTCCTTCCTTAATGGGCTTGCAGGCGGCACGAACTATTATCCGAACGGGAGAGGCGGATTCGGTGGCGGCGGCAGCGGTGGCGGCTCTTTTTTTAGCACTAATGTCGCTTTACAACCCAGTGAATTGACCCCTGTTGGAGGCACTGGACACCGTGGTAATGGCTACGTAACACTTGAACTAATATCGGACACAGTGCCAGTGACAGAACCGACCACGCTTGTTATATTAGGGCTAGGGCTTGCTGGTCTTAGACTGTCACGCCGTAAGAAAACGTAAATATAGCCTACAAAAAAGCCTGCTAGCCCGCAGGTTTTTTTATTTCTGTACGTTGGAAAATTTTTCGAATTAGCAAATAATTAACGTACGGCTCCCACTAATTAACATGCGCTAAGATGCCCTAGTTTAGAGCCCGCTTATATGTATTTCTGAAAAGTGGCATAAGTGAGGGTTAAACCAAATTCCCAATCAGTTTAGTTTTTAGCACTAATGTTTTTTGGTGCTAATGCCACCTTGGTGCGCTATAGCGGAAATAAACATCTTCAAGTCTAATAGTTTTTTACAGTTAGGAAACTGGCATTAGTGAGCCTTAGATAATTAATTTACCGACCATTTTTATGTACTACTGCCAAGGTCTTTTTAGTGTGATTTACGTAAATGAACATAAAAAATTTTTCTTATATTTTCTAATGAATCTATTTTGCTGCTAAATTAATAACTGAATGATAAATTTGGTACGTTTATGTAAGATAGGAATTTAGACGCGTTTATCTCAATTAAATTTTCAACCATTTGTTTTTTTATCGGTTTATACTATTTAGGGTATGTGCATAACGTGCCATTTTTGGGATCGAATAACACATAGCCTGTTACTTTTATTCATAAAAGACACTCAAAACAGATAAGCTTGTTGGCCACTTACTAAATCTATTATATAAAGTTTTGTGTGTGAATTAATCAGCTCGATATGTCGACAGTTTAAATCGAAATACACACTAATAAGGTGTTAGGTTACCAAGGAAAGTTTATTAAATGCGCTCACCAGTATTTTTGGTCTATGGGGCGCATTACTTATAATCTTTACTAAGCAATAATAAGGTGTTTAAGTAGGGCAAACAAGTGGGCTAGAGCCTGTAACAAAATCTGTTACAGGCTCGTAATAAATAGTTAAAATATAGTGCTTAGTTATTTAATACTAATATTGGTGTTAATTATTGACTTTAAAGCGACCGACTAAATTTGTTAAATCTTTGGATAAAACAAGTAAGTCATTCGATCCGTCGGCCAATGTATCAGCAGTACTAACAATACCTTTTGCAGATTGATTGATGCCACTAATATCGTCATTGATCAAGTCCGATGAACTGCACTGTTGATCTGCGGCTTGAGTAATACGCGAGATATTTTCTTTCATTTGTCCAACCAAAGTACTGATTTGGTTAAATGATTGATTCGCTTGTTCAATTTTATCGATAGCCTGTTTCGATTGTTCGACATTCACGCCCATTTGTTGAGAAACAACACGTGTTTTATCTAGCAAGTTCATTAATACAGCATCAATTTCTTCGGTAGCGCCTCGCGAGCGTTGCGCTAATGTTCTCACTTCATCTGCGACCACAGCAAAGCCTCGCCCTTGCTCACCCGCTCTTGCCGCTTCAATAGCTGCATTAAGTGCTAACAGATTGGTTTGTTCAGCAATGCTTCTGATAACATCTAATATTTTAGTAATATTCTCACTTTCTAGTTCAAGTGACTTCATCGATTGAGATGATTCACTTAACGATTGATTTAACGAACTCACTTCACTTACCGTGACAGAAATTAACGAAATACCTTTTTTTGAGTACTCTTCAGTTTTCATAATAGTCGTCGAACTTTCTTGGCAGTCGTTTGATGTTTGATGTGCGATATCTGTCATCGTTGCGATAAGGTTATTGACATTATTTATTGATTGTTCTTGTTTATGGCTTACTGATTTTACATCAGCGATTTGTATACCCGATTGATTAGCCACCACATTTAATGTTGATGCACAGGTTTTAATATCAACAACAAGCTGATGAATCGAGTCTAAGAATTGATTAAACCATTGAGCCAATTCACTGACTTCATCTTGACCAATAATCTCTAGTCGCTTAGTTAAATTTCCATCACCTTGTGCAATATCACGTAAACCTTCAGCCACACGGTTAATGGGTTGAACAATACGATTGGCTAACCAAAATCCTATGGCAATAAATAATGTCACCATGATAAAGGCAATCACGGTAATGGTCTGACTCAGATTATATGCAGGCGCCAAAATTTCATCGCTATGGATGACGCCAACAAAACGCCACTTTAGTTCTTTTGAATAATAACTGGCAACGTCAACATCTTCACCTAAATGCTCGGTAGAAAAATGATCTTGATTTGGACTTTTTTGTAATATGGAAAATAATGATGATGATGAAAGATCTTTAATATTTTTGAAGTTATTCTCTGGTGTTTTGGCATCAGCTAATACGGTTCCTGACTCATCAATAAGAATGAGATAGCCGCTTTCACCTAGTTTTGTATTACTTAATATATCCGTTAATGTTGAAAGGGTAACATCTAGACCTTGTACACCTATAATGTCGCCTTGCTTATTTTTGACCACTAATGCAGAAGTTACTACAGGTTTTCCTATGACATCTTGATATGCTTCAGTAATAATTGGAGCGTTGGGAGAGGCTAGCGCCTGTTTGTACCAAGGACGTTGTCTTGGATCATAACCTCCAAGCACCTCTAATGGATATTGAACAAAGCCACCTTCTTTGGTACCTGTGTATACGTATAGTAAATCAGGGTGTGATGAACCAAAATCTTCATATAGCTTATATAAATTTAATTCTTCGACAGAATCATTTTTTGGCTCCATCATATGTTCAGAGTCAATATAAGTATGAGTATTATCAGGAAGTTGGGTTGTCAATTTATTTTGAGCTAAAAATTTTACGTTAGCTTTGATCTGTTGAAAGAACAGTTGAAAGCCGTTGTCTACCTGCCTTAACTCATCGTGAGTGCGTTCCACAAAGCTTGTTGAAGATTTAGAAATTGTCATTGATATACTGACAATTGCAATAGCAATAATTGGTAAAATAACTGTAGCAGCAAAGCTCAACGTTAGTTTAGAGCGAATATTCATAAAAAATTCATTAAATAATCGTAAATGTAGCCATAATATAACTGAGAATGATACTGAGACCAAGCCCAAATGAGTCAGAGTGAAAGTATTGGCTAAACTACAAAACGGTGACCGATTTTACTTCACCACTTCAGTATCTTAAAAATCCAAAAGTTTTCAAAAAAGCTTCAACCAAATTACAGTAAATTCAGGTCCAGTTGAGCCGTTGAAAAAAAGGCTCTTCTCGCAGACACAAAAAAAACACGCCTCAACAAACTTCACGGAAAAATCTCTTGCCATCTATGATTATTAGTTGTGTTTTTTAGTGAAAGTTTATCAGTGAAGTGAAGCCACTTTGCTTTGTTTATAGGTGTTTTAGTTTATATTGCCCATTATTTTAAGTATTTATTTATTATATTTACCAATTATTTACATAAATAGCAGGAAATATTCTATATATTTATTACACTTAGGGTTAACTATAACAATAATACGAATTAATAATGTCAAACTTTCTCTTTAAAGAAGAATCTGCAGGCGAGTCCTTAACGTCAAAACTAAAGAAGCACAAGGTCTGGCGGATACTTGTCATTGATGATGATGAATCTGTGCATCAAGTCACTCGACTGGTTTTAGCGGATGCTACTATTGAACACAGAAGCTTGGAAATTGTTTCGGCTTATTCTTCTATTGAAGCACGTGAGATATTATTAAAAGATGATACCTTTTGCATGGCCTTTGTTGATGTTGTTATGGAAACTGATCATGCAGGCTTAGAGCTTGTTGAATGGATCCGTAATACCTTAAAAAACCAAGCAATACGTCTTATTCTAAGAACGGGTCAGGCGGGTTCAGCTCCTGAAGCTAAAGTGATTAAAGAATTTGATATTAATGACTACAAAGAAAAAACTGATTTTACTGCCGGTAAAATGACTACAACTGTCTACGCAAGTATTCGCGCTTACCGTGACATAATGACGATACAGCGTAGTTTAGATGCTTTTAAACAGTTAATAAAAGCCACTCATGATCTTTTGAAAATCAATCAATTCAAGCCTTTTGGCTCTGCTGCTTTAGAACACTTACTGACCTTAATGGATGTTGACAGTTCTGCGCTTTATATTGCCCGAAGCCAATTAGAATATGATGAAACTAGTTCAAATCTGATTATTGCCTGTACCGGTAAGTATGTGAGTGAGTCAGATAGTCTTGAAGCGTCAGATATTTCTAGTGATGTTAAACATTTAATCCAGAAAGCGTTCGAAAATAAAAAGCATTATTTCACTGATGAGATATTTGTTGGATATTATGAAACATCAGGGAATTCAGTCTCGGTACTTTATATTGAATTCGAAGATGACGCAGAGCATTTTAAAGCCAGTTTAGCCGAGTTATTTGCCACTAATATTGCCCTTATCCTTGATAGTTTATCTAAACAACATGAGCTAGAAAAAACTCAGAAAGAACTGCTCTATATCGTTGGAGAAGCGATTGAAACGCGTAGTAAAGATACTGGGGCTCACGTTCATCGAGTTGCACTTATTTGTGAACTGTTAGCGAAAAAATTACAACTAAGTGAGGCCTTTATTAATGCTATTCGCTTAGCAGCACCACTGCACGATATTGGTAAGGTGGTTATTCCCGTTAATTTACTTCATAAACCGGGCAAGCTTGATAACAACGAATGGGAAATTATGAAAACTCATGCCGACGCAGGGTTTCAATTATTATCAAAATCTAAAACGAGTGTTTCAAAGTTAGGTGCAAGGTTAGCACGTTATCATCATGAAAATTGGGATGGCAGTGGTTATCCCGATGGCTTAAGTGGTGAAGAAATACCGCTTGAAGCACGTATTATGGCTATTGCCGATGTTTTCGATACCTTGGGCTCTGAAAGTTGTTATAAAGATAAATGGTCTGATACCGAGATAAAAGCTTTCTTAATTGAACAAAGCGGCAAAAAGTTTGAAGCAAAAATGATTGATGTGTTTATAGAAAACTATGATGAGTTTTGCCAAATTAGAGTGTTGAATCCAGGTGAATCTCCATTGTAAAACTGTATAAGCAGCCGAGGTTATTGTTGTCAATTAGACGAAGAGTAGAGCATTTTTATTAATGTTCTACTTTGAAGTTAACATAAACTTAATTTTGGCTAATCTTATCGACGGTAGCTGAACAAGCTTCAAGGAATATATCCATAAAATATTCAACTTCAGGCATTTCTTTTTTTAAGCCATCTAGTTTTATTTCTAAGCGCTCTTTAACGTGTAAAAATTCAGGGTTGTGGTGATTGAGCTCATCGAGTGCTTTGATATAAGCAACTAAAATGTCCGCTGCTTTTACTATCGCTTTATAATGGATTTCAACGTTATCTTGAACAATAATATCCGAAAAAAGTTCTTGAAACTCTTCAGGTAAAGACGCTAAACATTCTTTTTCTGCTAAGTACTCTATCTTCTTGAATTCTCTTGCAATTTCTTTGTTAGCATATTTAGTTGGACTAACAATATCTCCGTAGCGAGTTTCACTTGCCTCATGATATAAAGCGATAGTGGCAACACGGTCAGCATTGATGTTACCTCCAAATTTCTTATTTTTAATGACCGCTAGCAAGTGAGCGACAATCGCAACTTGATGTGAGTGCTCGGCAACGTTTTCTGGCTTCACACAAAACATTAGCGCCCAACGTTTGATTAACGGCATTCTGAACATCCAAGCTAAAAAAGTACTCTGCATGATTATTTCCCTTATATAAGTAGTTATTGGCTATAGGTACTGAAAAAATTCTTAAGTTTGGTCATTGCTGGCACTAATTCGTCAACATGGGGGAGAAAAACCAAACGAAAATAATTTTTCTCCTGAATGTTAAACGCACCGCCATGGACCAAAAGAATTTTTTCTTGTCTGAGTAAATCTAAAATCATTTTTTCATCATCAAGAATATTAAATTTTTCTTGGTCAACTTTAACAAACAAATACAAGGCCCCCATCGCAGGGTTACAAGATAAACCATCAATTTCGTTGATCATTTTATGCGCTAGATTTCGCTGCTTGATTAAACGGCCATCATCCTTTATCAATTCATTAATACTTTGATAACCACCTAATGCTGTTTGAATAGCATGTTGACAAGGGACGTTGGCACATAAACGCATCGAAGCAAGAATATTCAAGCCTTCTAAGTAATCTTCAGCATGGAATTTAGGACCACTAATTACCATCCAGCCAGCACGAAAGCCAGCGATACGGTAATTTTTTGATAAACCGCCCATGGTAATAATTAAGACATCTTGTGCCAAACTCGCGGTAGGTATATGGGTAGCTTGATCGTACAAGATTTTGTCATAAATTTCGTCACTAAAAATAATTAAGTCGTGCTTACGTGCTAGTTCAATGATGCCCTTTAATAGCGCTTCACTGTAAACAGCGCCCGTTGGATTATTGGGGTTAATGAGCACAATAGCTTTGGTTTTATCAGTGATCTTGTTCGCCATATCTACTAAGTCAGGAAACCATTGGTTTTCTTCGTCACAGCGATAATGAATAGCTTTACCACCCGATAGCGCTACGGATGCTGTCCACAAGGGGTAATCGGGTGCGGGTATCAAGACTTCATCGTCATTATTTAATAACGCTTGCATCGCCATCACAATTAATTCACTGACACCATTACCGATAAAAATATCTTCAACGCTAACATCTAATATACCTTGTTGCTGAAAATACTGCATCACGGCAACACGTGCCGAATAAATACCTTTAGATTCGCAATACCCTTGAGCTGTCGGTAGGTTGCGAATAACATCTTTTAGAATATCATCGGGAGCAGCAAAACCAAACGGGGCAGGGTTACCGATATTAAGCTTTAATATTTTATGGCCTTCATCTTCTAATTTTCGGGCTTCGGCGGCGATTTGTCCTCTAATTTCATAACAAACATTATTCAATTTTGATGATTTTTTGATGTTTTTCATTAGCGGTGTCTCATAGAATATTTTTAATATTGTGGTTGATGATATATTCCTCATTGTTACTAATAATCAACCGCTTTGAAACAGTTACTTGCAAATTTTTTATAGCATTAATGAAATAAAAGCGTCATCTTGTTATTAATTGAGTGAAATTTAAGCATGGAGGTCGATAATGCCATTACCTTTATTATGGTTAGGGGCTGCTGCAATATCAGCATTCGCGCTAAAAGAGTTAGCCGACGACCGTAAGAAACAGCAAAGAAAACGCTTTTATTATCGTGATGCACAATGTCTTGGTCGGTTTAATGAACATGAATTTCCAGTTGTCCAGTATCCAACTGATTTGTTTACTACCACGGAAAAAGTAAAACCAGAAATTGGCGCAATTGTTTGTTGTGGTGTTGGCGGTATACTTGATCACACCGGTATTTGGGTTGGTGATAATACGATTGTTGAACTCGATGGTAATGGTTTAATTAAAGCTATTTCGGTGCAACGCTTTACTAAGGAGCGCTCAGGAAAGCATATTTTTATTGCTTGTGATTCAACAGCAAAACCATTTGCCAGTGAACATGCCGCGCAACGTGCTCAGCAACAAATTTTTCAATACCGAGATTATCATATGATAGAAAATAACTGTCACCAATTTATTTGGCAATGTTTTAAACCCCATGATAAGAATTTAACAACGTTTAAGGCGCTTAATATTCGCTTAGCGAGATTATACGATCGGAAAATTTATTGGGATATTTGTGATTGCTGATCAGTTAATTAGATAAATTAGTGGTATTTATCACTATACTTTTACCGGCAAGGCAATCAGAATATAGCTCAATAATATTATGTACAATGAAGGTTTACTTTTGAAACTTTGGTTAAAAAGAATTTTACTCTTGTTCGTTTCACTGTTTTGCTTTGCTGTTATTGTCATTTTTATGGCTTTACAACCATCACCGCAGTTGCAAAGAATACATCAAATTGATGCTAATTCGGCGACAGAAAATAAGCGTATTGCTCAGCGTTTAATTCAGTCCTTAAAGAGTGACCAGCAACCGATTAAATTGCAAGCTACTCAGGCTGAACTTCATGGACTCAGCGCTTTTGGTCACCGAGCCATACCACAACTAAGCTCTGATGTGGTTTTATTTAAAGACAGTGCTTTAATTAACTTTTCCATAGCCTTGCCTTTACCCAAGCTTATAAAATACCTTAATGTGGAGATGATGCTTGTTTCTTCAAAGGAAGGTCTTGATTTGGGCACTGTTTATATTGGTAATATTGCGCTCCCAGGTAATGGATTGCTTAAATTAGCTGAATGGTTTACTAACCTATATGTAAAAGAAGAATTTGGCAGTACGCTATTAAGCATGATCAAAAGTGTTGAAATTAGTGTAGAGAAAATTTCTGTGGATATTGTGCTTTCAGATGATTTAAAAAATGAGCCATTAAGCAATAAAAATAGCCTTTTTGCTTTACGTGATCAACTTGCCTTATATGGTGATGTTGAGGTAATACGGTTTTATTATCAAAGCCTTGTTGACACGATTGAGCAGTCAAAAACACTTAAACTTTCGTTTGCTCAATATGTTGGTTTTACTTTTGGTTTAGTAAAACAACGTAATTTAGCCGCAATAACTGATTCACCGGCAAAAGAGAATCGAGCGGCTTTAATGGCCTTAGTGCTTTATTTTGGTACCGATAAGTTTGAGCTCTTAGTGGGGGATATTTCTAAGCTGTCAGCGGAGCAAATAAAACAGCGCACAATACGCCGAGCAAGGGTTACGTTACGTGAAAGAGTGGATATTCAAAAGCATTTTATTTACTCCGTTGCTTTGCAGTTATTTGCTACCAGTACCGCAAGTAATGCTATTGGCGAGTTAAAAGAATTTTTAGACTCAAACAGTGGTGGTAGTGGTTTTAGTTTTGCCGACTTGATGGCCGATCGGGCTGGAACTCGCTTGGCAATGCTGGCGACAACCTCTGATGAAAGCGCCTTAAAAGTGCAAGAACACTTGGCTGATATCATTGATGAAATCCTGATTTTACCTGAGTTAACGGGGTTACCCGAAGGTATATCCCAACAGAAATTTGAACAATATTATCGTGATATTGATTCGTTAGTTTATCGTAGCATGCTACAAAGTATTGATGAGCGTTTGCGTAAAATTCCTGTTTATCAAGATTAACGACAGCGCTAGTCAGCAATAAAAAACGCAACCTTAAGGTCGCGTTTTTGATGTTCAATATGAAGGTATATGTTCACAACTGCCTGGGTGTTAGCGCCGAAGATGGTCTTTCTCAAATACCATCAACTCTCTAGTCATGATTACTGAATCCTTGTATCTCACCGCTAAACAATGTGATGTTTAGCTAAATAAAGACATGATATCACTGATTGCCATTAACGATTTCTCACCACTAATACGGTTTTTCACTTCAACGTTCTGTTCATCAAGATTACGTTCACCAACAATTAATAATATTGGCGTACCAATTAATTCATGGTCGGCAAACATCACACCCGGACGTTCTTTACGGTCATCGAAGATAACTTCAATGCCAGCTTGTTGTAATTGTGTGTATAAAGCTTCTGCGGTGTCTTTAACACGAGCAGACTTTGCCATATTCATTGGAACAATCGCTACTTGAAATGGTGCAATAGCTGCTGGCCATTTTATGCCATTTTCATCATGATTTTGTTCAATAGCCGCGGCAACAATACGTGAAACACCTATGCCGTAACAGCCCATAGTTAACGTTTGATTTTTACCATTTTCTGTTAATACGCCACAATTCATTGCTTGAGCGTATTTTTCGCCTAACTGGAAAATATGGCCCACTTCAATACCGCGCTTAATGACAATATTACCAAGACCACAAGGGCTAGGATCGCCTTCGACGATGTTACGAATATCTTGAATGTTGATTTCATCACAATCACGTTTCCAGTTAACCCCAGTATAAGATTGACCGTTTACGTTGGCACCACAGACAAAGTCGCTTAGATGAGCTGCACTGCGGTCTACAATAACCTCAACAGGTAAGCCTTTAGGGCCTAATGAGGTGATATGGCAGTTAGCAATTGCAGATATTTGTTCATCAGTTGCAAATGTTAAAGGTGAAGCGATAGCAGATAAATTTTCAACTTTAACTTCATTTAGTTGATGATCGCCACGAAGCACTAGAGCAATGAATTTTTCTGGCTCACCTTTAGTACTAGAGCCAAGCACTAATAGTGTTTTAACTGTAGTTTTTAAATCTATGTTTGAGGTTTTTATTAATCGTTCAAGCTTTAATTCTACCCTAGTCAATTCCTGAGTTGGCTCTGCTCGTTCGCCTAACGGTGCAATAGCTTCAGCTTTCTCAACGTTTGCGGCAAAATCGCTACCATCACTAAAGGCGATATCGTCTTCGCCAGAATCAGCTAAAACATGAAATTCATGTGAAGCTTCACCACCAATAGAACCTGTATCAGCAATGACTGGACGGTAATCCAAACCTAAACGGTCGAAAATACGGCAATAAGCGTCAAACATAATTTGGTAAGTTTTCTTTAAACACTCTTCACCTAAATGGAAAGAGTAGGCGTCTTTCATTAAAAATTCACGACCACGCATCACACCAAATCGAGGGCGTATTTCATCGCGAAATTTTGTTTGAATTTGAAATATATTCAGCGGTAACTGTTTATAACTATTTATTTCATTAGCGACTAGTTTTGTAATGACTTCTTCGTGCGTAGGACCTAAAACGAAGGCGCGATCATGACGGTCATTTATGCGCAGTAGCTCAGGGCCGTAATCATTTAAACGTCCGGACTCTTCCCATAAATCAGCAGGTTGAACCATAGGCATTAATACTTCAATAGCGCCTGCTCGCTCCATTTCTTCACGAACAATATTTTCAACTTTTCTTAATACTTTGAGACCTGTGGGTAACCAAGTATATAAACCCGAAGCAACATTTCGAACAAGTCCGGCACGTAACATTAATTGGTGACTGATCACTTCGGCGCTGGCTGGCGTTTCTTTCAAGGTAGAAAGCAGGTATTGAGTAGTACGCATTGACTAAAGGTTCCGTAAAATATCAAGTATATAATTGTCAGTTATTCTAGCAGGGCGGGGCGATGGGCAAAAGGAAAATATAAACTCAGATGAATAAAGTTTAACGCATCAAAGAGTCAGTTTTAGCTATCTGCACCGGTTATTTAATTAAATAAAATAAAGTCTAACCATTAAGTGCCAGTTTACATTTTCGTTACTTGATCTCATGCCCGTATCAAGGCCAGGTAAAATGATTGCCCTTTGGTATTAATTACGGGTGTTTATCTTAAGTAATTATTGATATTATTTTGGCAGTTCTGTTACTTTATCGACAGGTATATTTAATGACAACAACTCTTTTAAATGGCGTGGTGATCACTTTATGCAAGTTTTAGTTACGGCAATTTTAGCTCAGGTCGGCTCGGTTGTTTTAGGTAAGCCTAACGAAATACGTCTAGCTCTGGCATGTTTATTAGCAAAAGGTCATCTTTTAATAGAAGATTTACCGGGCATGGGTAAAACCACGTTAGCGCAGGTGTTAGCACAAACGCTTGGGCTTAGTTATCAACGAACGCAGTTTACCAGTGACTTGTTACCAGCGGATGTTATTGGTATCTCAATATTTAATCCTGACACTAAAAAGTTTGAGCTCCATCGAGGACCAATTTTTAATCAGGTGGTGTTAAGTGACGAAATCAACAGAGCAAGTCCTAAAACACAAAGCGCTTTACTTGAAGCAATGGAAGAGCATCAGGTTAGTATTGATGGGACAACCTACCCACTGCCACAACCTTTTTTTGTTATCGCCACACAAAATCCTTTAATACATGCGGGCACATACCCTTTACCCGAGTCACAACTCGATCGATTTATGATGCGTATATCTTTAGGGTTTCCTGATATAGCGGCAGAAAAACAAATTTTACAAAGTGAAAGTAGCCACGCGAGCTATAAAAAGCTATTACCTTGTGTTGATACCGACAAACTTATCGCCATGCAGGCAGCGGTATCACAAGTGACGGTATCAGATAATATTATTGACTATGTTATCGCCTTAAATCATGTCAGTCGCCAACAGGGGTTTGCTGGTAGACCTTTATCACCAAGAGCCGGACAAGCACTGGTGGCTGCTGCGAAAGCATGGGCTTTTATCGATGAGAGGACCTATGTCATACCCGAAGATATTCAAACCGTCTTTAGCTCGGTCTGTCAGCATAGACTTGAGTTGACCACTCTTGGCTTTGGAGAGCAACAAGAGAACATTTCAGCGCAGGTTATTGCACAAGTTAATGTTTTAAATCCACTGAATTCATAATGTATATCAATGGTGTTAACCATAAATAGCGTTAACTCAACAATAGAGACGACAGTGACAAAATTGGCAATACCGATAAAAAATTATCTTAGTCGCTTTGTTAATAAGCAATTTCATCATTGGCTAAAGCGTCGGATACCGCCTGCAAGAAAGCATAAATTATCAAATCATAATATTTTTATTATGCCAAGCCGCTTTGGTGTTGCTTATCTCTTTTTTGTGGTGTTGTTATTCCTGTTAGCAACCAACTATCAAAATAATGTCATCATGTTATTAAGCTACTTAATGGCGAGTGTGTTCATTACCACTATGATGCAGAGTTTTTTTAACTTATCGGGTCTGGCAATATCTGCAGATAAAACTGCCCTAGGGTATGCAAATCAAAATATATGCTTTGCTATTAATATATCTTCAGCTAATAAACGTCTTGCGATTAACTTTTGCTTTGATGACCAAGCTGTTCTTCATCTCCCTCAAAGTGAGCCTGGCGAACAAACTGTTTATGTTTGCTGCTCCTACCCAAACCGAGGGGTATATAATCCGGGTCGGTTGAAAGTGTCGAGTGAATATTCGTTAGGTTTATTTACCTCCTGGACAAGAATCGATTTTGACCAGCAATGTATTGTTTATCCTCAAGCCATGTCCTTAAGTTATCGACAAAGTGATTTTGGCGATGCAGAACAAGAAAATGTATTTTCACAAAGCAGTAAACCGGGTGTCGAAGATTTTTTTGAACTTAAAGCCTATCTTCCGGGAGAGCCACTTTCTCGTCTTGCTTGGAAACAATTCGCGCGCGGTCAAGGTCGGTTAACTAAGCATTATCATCAACAACAAGGAACCAGGTGTTGGTTAAAGCTTAACGATATGCCCAATCACGGACTGGAGAAGCAACTTGCGTACTTGTGTTTTCTAGTCAGTGAATACCACCGCAGCGAGCAAGTATTTGGTTTAGATTTAGCAGCAGAAAAAATACAGCCTAGCCAAGGTGAACTTCATTTTAAACAATGTTTAATGGCGCTAGCCATTTATCCTAAGTCGCCGCGATGATAAATAATACAGTGACAGGTGAAAAATTTAGCTTATTACCACAACATGCCTGGGTGTTGCTTGTTTGTCAGTGCCTAAATTTAGCCTTACTTGTTAATGAATTAACCCGCTGGATGTTGCTCATTATTGCTGTTTGTTTATGCTGGCGTGGCTTAACACTTATCAAGCCAGCAATAAAACCACAGCGACTCATTATCTTATTACTGGCTTGCTCTGGTTCTATTGCTATAGCACTAAGTGGTCGAGAATTAGGGGTCTTATTAAGCATGTTACATTTGCTTTGCTTTGCTTATGCTTTAAAAAGTTTAGAGTTAACTAGCCGCAAAGATTTTTATCAAATTGTCCTACTGGGTGTTTTTATACTGGCATCAGTGCTTATTTTCTCCCAATCTTTATTTTTGTCGCTTTTCGTCTTTTGCTTACTGGTGTTAAATTTAAGCTTGCTGTTAGCCTACTTTTCAGCGTCACTGAACATTAAAAATAATCTTTCTCAAAGTGCAATAACCGTGTTGAAGAGTATTCCGCTTGCTGTGGTTTTATTTATCGTTTTTCCTCGAGTTGCACCTTTTTGGCAAGTACCATCAGCAAAGTCTGCCCAAACCGGTTTAGCAGAAAGTGTTACACCGGGAGATATAGCCAATTTAGCTAGATCTTCAGCATTGGCCTTTCGAGTGAAATTTTTTACCGATATCCCGCAATACAATCAATTGTACTGGCGAGCAATGGTGATGGATGTTTTTGATGGGCGGACATGGCAACAGAGCAAAAATAGTTGGGCAAATATTGAGGAGCAGGCAAGTTCACTTAGTTTTACCCAGTCGACATTAAACGGAGCACAAACCCTTTATCAAGTCATGGTTGAGCCGAGTTATCAACGTTGGCTTTTTTCTTTAGCCGTGGTTGACCCTAAAAGTTTGACCAATAACCAAGTGACCATCAGGCCATTACCCAATTACACCATTATAAATAGTAAGCCTGTAAGTCAAACAACCAGTTATCAAATCAGTAGTTATACTCAATCATTGCTTAATGAGCCGTTAAGCGACGATCAATGGCTAACAAGTTTACAACTACCTACCGCCAGTAACCCTAAGCTGAAAGCGCAAGGCCAACAACTTAAGTTAAACTACCCAGATGAAATCGAACGTGCACAAGCTATTTTGGATATGATTAGAGAACAAGACTTCTATTATACGCTAACGCCGCCTTTATTAAATCGCGCTAAATTAGGGGATGAATTAGACCAGTTTTTCTATCAAACTAAAAAAGGCTTTTGTGTTCATTATGCCAGTGTCTTTACTTTTATGATGAGAGCGTCTGGTGTTCCTGCTCGCTTGGTCACTGGCTATTTAGGTGGCGAGTATAATAAACAAAGTGGTCATCTTAGTATCTACCAATATGATGCCCATGCATGGGCTGAAATTTGGGTTAATGGCCAAGGTTGGGTAAGGGTAGATCCCACGGCGGCAGTTAACCCAGAACGAGTAGAAAGTGGGCTTTCACAAATGTTACAGCAAGATGCCCTGTTCAATAACGACTTGCTAAATTTACATCGATACAAACACCTCGCTTGGATCAATAATCTGCGCTTACAGCTTGATGCGCTAGATTATCAATGGACAAGATTGGTTTTAGGTTATTCATCAAAAAAACAATATGATTTACTTAAACAATGGTTTGGTGATCTACATGCTTGGAAAGTAGCGGCAATTATTGGTGGCTCATTAATGTTAATGATGGCTGTGTTGTGGTTAGTTAATTTAAAGAGGGGTAAAGGTAACCCGCCGGTAAAATGGTTAACTCAGTATCAGCAAATAATAACGCGATTAAAAGCTAAAGGCTTAATAAAGCCTGACACTATGCCCGCGAGTCAATTTTCAAGGCTAGTTATTGAACGATTTCCTATGTTATCGAAAAACTTCATTGGCTATACCCAATGCTTTGAGGCACTCATGTATCAAGCATTATCCCCTCAGCAAAAAGAGCAGTGCCTAATCGAAATGGATCGCTACCAAAGACAATTAAAAAAACAATTAAAGCAGCTGAAAAAAACATCAACGGGCAGCCATTAATTTACTTGATAAGTTGAGCTTGCCATTTTACATTGTTTTAGTAGTTGGCTGAACTCATTAATGCCGCGGTCAAAACTGTCAGCAGGCAAGAATAAATGGTAACCAAAAGCAGAAGATAATCGTTCACTTTGATGGAGAAATGCCGCAATAGGGCCTTTTACATGCTCTCCAGTTGATAGAATAAAGGGTTCAAAATTCATTTGAGCTTGTTCCATTGTCATTAGCTGATGCAATACCCCATAAACAATTAATCCTTGTTGTTGATGGATTAACCTATTCGCTAATCTAACGGAAATGTTTTTTGCGATATTATCGATATGAACCAATCGTATACCGATATAAGGCAATGTTTCGCGTTCTACACCAACAACTTCAGCAACAATATTAATATTTTGTATATCTTGCCATGTTAATTGCCAGTGACCATAACGGTGATTAAAGGTTATTTTATCAGGCGTCAAATAGAGGCTAATGGCAGGTTCAAAAAGTTTAACTGCACCTACCAAAATAATAACCAGACAGAGAAGGATCATAAAAATGTAGGCGAATCTATATGATTGCCAATAATGTTGAGCGAATAAAAGCGTAGTAAGTAAAAGTAACACGCCAAAAATAACAAGAGAGATGCCGTTATGTTTAGCGATAGGTTTAATTATTATGCTTGGATGTTGCACAGCTTTACCTGTCATTTGACCATCATTATTTTTTATTGATAATGCCAATATGCCTAATTATTTGTGCGGTTAACAGTATATTTTTAAATATACTGTCTCCGATGCTCATTAATATATGTTTATGCCTGCTTGAGTGCATCACATTATCACCACAAATAACTATATTTATCTGTGGTGTCCTATTCACACTTAAAGGATATTAGTTTTTTTGTGAGCGCTTATCGTTAGACCATACGGCGACTTTATAGACAACTAGGACAAATATAGTCCAAAAAATAGCATGATAAAATGCATGAAAAGAGCCTTCACCCAAACCGTGATCATCATGGGCGAATGCTTGCGCCGAAAAGAGGTAAATAAAACTGACAAGTAGGGTTATAAATTTCATGGTTAATCCTTTTTTTAATGTTTAATGTTTAATTTTTGTTGTTTACTAGCAATAGATAATGATGTCGTTATCGCAAACATTACATCTGCAACATGCCTTCTTTTTCGATAAAGGCTATGATCTCGGCCAAACCTTGTTGTGTTTTCATATTTGAGAAAACAAAGGGTTTATCACCGCGCATTTTTTTAGTATCTCTATCCATCACATCAAGTGATGCGCCGACTAAATCAGCAACATCTATTTTATTAATAATTAATAAATCAGACTTAGTGATACCCGGACCTCCTTTACGTGGGATTTTATCTCCGGCTGAAACATCAATAACATAAAGGGTTAAATCGGAAAGTTCAGGGCTAAACGTTGCGCTTAAGTTGTCACCGCCACTTTCAATTAATACAAAGTCTAGAGTGGGGTGAAGCTCTTGTAGTTCGTCAATGGCTGCTAGGTTCATTGAGGCATCTTCGCGAATCGCCGTATGAGGACAGCCACCGGTTTCAACGCCGATAATTCTGTCTGCTGCGAGAGCGTCATTTTTAGTTAAAAACTCAGCATCTTCACGAGTATAAATATCGTTGGTGACCACTGCCATATCATATTTATTACGTAGCGCTAGACATAGCTGTCGTAATAATGCGGTTTTTCCTGAGCCTACCGGGCCACCAACACCAATGCGTAAAACTTGTTTTATCATTTTTTATTTCTCTTTTTATTTTTATAAAGCATGTTATTAATCAACTTAATATATTAAGAACGAAAAAGTCGTGAATATTGTGTTTCATGCCAAGCACTTGCCATGGCTAAGTGCGGCAGACTGGCACCAATATCGTTATCTGAAATACCGTTTGATTTTTCAATAATTAATGGCGTCTGTTCAGTTAATTCAAATAGGAGATTTTGTGCCTGAGTTTGCCCAAGAGGCACTAATTTTGTTGCTGCCGCGACTTGATTGTCGATGTATGTCCAGCAGTAACCACTTTGTGCTGAAATTAAATCTAAATTAAAGACATAAGCGCAAAGCGCAAAAGCACTAACAAAGCTAATTTCTTTAAGGGTTATTATTGTTTGATAAGCGGCTAAATTAAGGTTGTTTAGTTGTTTCAGTAATCTTATTAAGGCTTTGCCCATTGCTAAATCAGCCAATAATAATTCATGACTTTCTCGACAAGCAATTAAATGGGTATTCCAGTTGTTAAAGTCGTCAAAATCATTTATCGATAACGCGTTAAATAGCCGTTTTAAAATGGCTAAATCGGTTTGTGCTATAGACTCCTCTAAATTAATCTTTATCCAACTTGCGGTCGTTTCTGATGATGTTAACCAACCCATTTCAACGCCATATTCTAATGCTTGTGAAAACGCAAACCCGCCCACGGGTAGGTTTGCGCTGCATAACTGTAATAACCGATTAAGCTTAATCGGCTCGGCGAGTGTTATTTCTGCTGGTACTAGTGACACAGGTTTCACTGCAGGTTTAGTGTGCATGGACGTGGCCGTTGCTACTAACGCCATAAGCACCATTTTCAGGTTCAAATATTGTTGGGGTATTATCAATCGTTAAACCATATTTCTGTGCAAGTTCTTCTAATACGTGATCGGGTTTAAAACGTACCCATAACTCGCCTATTTGCAGTGAGGTGTGTCGATTACCTAAGTGATAACAAACTTTACAAAAGGTTAACCAGTCAGTTGCAATAGCGGTTGATACAGGCTCCGCTTGACCTTTTATTTCAATGAATAATCCACAGTCTGTTTTTAGTACTTCACCGACTAATAATGGCTGTCCACGCGCCATAAAAATACCTATGTCAAAACCACCATCCGTTTTACCTTTAATACGTGCTTTTTTACGGGTGTCTTGATCTAACGTTATTGAGTCAGCTATATTATGGTGAGTATGGTCAAAACGCTGATGTGCTTGTAGCATGTAATTTCCTAATCTTTTAGTTTTATTGAATCACTTATTTCTTATTTAAAATAGGCAGTAAAGTTGTGCAAGTGGCAAGGTTACTGCAGGCTCACAGGTTAATAATTCGCCATTGGCACGTACTTCATATGTTTGAGCATCAACGTCTATTTTTGGCTGCCAACTATTATGAATCATGTCGTTTTTACCAATGTTTCGAGTGTTTTTACAGACACCAATCATCCGTGTCATGCCTATTTTTTCAGGGACATTAGCGTCAATAGATGCTTGTGACATAAAAGTCATTGAGGTTTTGGCTGAAGCACTGCCAAAGGCTGCAAACATTGGGCGGAAATAGACAGGTTGCGGTGTTGGAATAGACGCGTTTGCATCGCCCATTGGCGCTGCTGCTATCATGCCAGATTTTAAAATTAGCGCAGGTTTTATACCAAAAAATGCCGGTTTCCATAACACTAAATCAGCTAGTTTACCGACCTCAATAGAGCCAACCTCATGGCTAATGCCGTGGCTAATAGCAGGGTTTATAGTATATTTAGCGATATAGCGTTTTATACGAAAGTTATCATTTCGTTCAGTATCGGGAGCTAATGGTCCTCGTTGTTGTTTCATTTTATGTGCGGTTTGCCAAGTACGGGTGATCATTTCACCGACTCGTCCCATGGCTTGTGAATCAGAAGCGATCATACTAATAGCGCCTAAATCATGCATAATATCTTCGGCGGCAATACTTTCCTTGCGGATACGTGAATCAGCAAAAGCAATATCTTCAGGAATAGACGGGTCTAAATGATGGCAAACCATTAACATATCCAAATGTTCATCAATAGTATTAATGGTATAAGGGCGTGTTGGGTTGGTGGAAGACGGTAAAACATTAGCCTCACCACATGCTTTAATAATATCAGGTGAATGTCCACCACCAGCACCTTCAGTATGATAGGTATGAATAGTACGGCCTTTAAATGCTCCTAAAGTGTCCTCAACAAAACCAGACTCATTTAAGGTATCGGTATGAATCGCTATTTGAACATCGTAACGGTCGGCAACCGATAAACAATTATCAATTGCCGCGGGGGTTGTTCCCCAATCTTCATGAAGCTTTAAACCACAAACACCCGCTTCAATTTGCTCTTCTAGGGCAAGTGGTAAACTTGCATTCCCTTTGCCTAAGAAACCAAAATTCATCGGGAAATCATTTGTTGCTTGCAACATTTTATGAATATACCAAGGACCTGGTGTGCAAGTCGTCGCCTTAGTACCTGTTGCTGGGCCTGTACCTCCACCAATCATAGTCGTAACACCCGACATGAGTGCTTCATCTATTTGTTGTGGACAAATAAAATGTATATGGGCGTCGATACCGCCTGCGGTCAGTATTTGCCCTTCGCCGGCTATAACCTCGGTGCCGGGACCCACTTCAATATCGATATTGTCTTGAATATCAGGGTTGCCTGCTTTACCTATAATCGCGATACGACCCTCTTTAATACCAACATCAGCTTTAATTATTCCCCAGTGATCAAGAATAACGGCGTTGGTAATCACTAAATCAACGGTGTCAAAGCATGATGCTTGGCTTTGTCCCATGCCATCTCTAATGACCTTTCCCCCACCAAATTTTACTTCTTCACCGTATTGTGTGAAGTCTTTTTCAACCTCTAACCATAAATCTGTGTCGGCTAAACGAACTCGATCACCGACTGTTGGTCCAAACATATGTGCGTAGGCGTTTTTATCAATACTGGCCATGATTATAAGTTTCCTTGTATTTCACCGCGAAAACCAAAGATCCTGCGTTTGCCTTGAAAGGCAACCAGGCTTACTTGGCGTTCTTGCCCAGGTTCAAAACGAACGGCGGTACCTGAGGTGATATCTAAACGATAACCTTTGGCGTGTTCTCGATTAAAATGCAAGGCAGGGTTTACTTCAAAAAAATGATAATGAGAGCCAACTTGAATGGGTCTATCGCCTGAATTAGCCACGGTAATTTTCAATCGTTCACGGCCTACGTTGAGTTCGTGGTCGCCTTGGTCTGTTTTTATTTCACCTGGGATCATCTTTGCTTCTCTTGTGTTTAATGTCTAACTATGTCTTATGTAACCTTCTTTAGAGGTTTAGTTAAATGATAGGGTTATGAACAGTGACAAGTTTGGTGCCATCTGGAAATGTAGCTTCTACTTGCACATCAGGAATTAATTCTGCAACTCCTTCCATGACTTGATCACGGGTTAACAACGTACGGCCATAATCCATCATTTGAGCGACAGTTTTACCATCTCTGGCCCCTTCAATAATCTCCATTGAAATATAAGCCATAGCTTCAGGATAATTTAATTTCACACCACGCTTTAAGCGTCGCTCTGCTAATAATGCGGCAGTAAAGAGCAATAATTTATCTTTCTCTCTTGGTAGTAAGTCCATGCTGTTGCACCTTTGTTTGTTTATTTAATAGTAAGGGGGTCATTAAGTGTCTGATCAGGTATGCCAAATACGCGGAATTTTTGCTGGTTTTTCTAGGTATACTGGTCTGATTTTTTGCCATAATTTAATAAAAAGTGCTTTGCATTCTTCACTATGTTCACCTAAATAACGTATCACTAATAACTGGCGTATTTGGCTGATACTCACTTTTTCTTCGGCGTTTTCTTCAACCATACAGTCGCGTAATTGCGCTACGAGTGCTTTATTGTCAGCATCGCTAAGGAGACCTGCTGGGGCATAAGCTAAAAAAGTGGCAAAAACACTGTGGCTATTTAAACCTGCGATGTGTTGATGTACTCCATTGCTAGGTTTTATCGAAATTCTATCGTGATAAATTAAAGTGTTTTCACAATAAATACGGTTTAATTGGCTATAATTGCCATATTTAAAGGGTTGATTTGAAAGGGGTAAGCCCAAACAGGTAATATCCCAACCTAAATAAGCGCTATCACTTTTAAAGTGAACATCAACAGTATTAAATCCATCAGCCCCCTCATAAACGATCGTTTCTAAGGGGAAATTTTCACACTTCGCCTGATGGTTAAGAATAATATCAAGGTGTTGAACTTGTTTGGGATCACCAATTGTTAAGTTTGTTCGAGCGCGATAAAAGCGGTTAGCCCCCGGCGTAGTTATTAAACTGTGGGCTTGTCTGTTGAGTTTAATGTTAATGTTTAATTCATCACCTGAAACTATGCCCGCTGGCGGGTGTAACAAATAAATATGTGCGCAATCGACTCCTTCAGGGTAGAAAGCTTTTTGCACGCTTAAAGGTCCATTGCGTTGAGTACGGGTAAGTTGAGTGCCAGTCGATGTAAAACTAAACTCTAAAGATAAGCTGGCAAACCATGCATTTTTAGGTGCAGGGTTAATGGGGAGATTATTGATGGCTGGCTTAGCTGTCATGGTTATATGGGCTACTTTTTATTCTAACTTTCGCTGAAAGTAGAAGGGGATGCATGGCTAAAGCTGTTTTGCACAAACTACGCCAAATAATAAAAGTTAATTATTTCAGTGTTATAACGAGATTGATTGGCTAAAAAAATAATGTCATCTAAGTATGGCTGTTAATTTGTTAAGTTATTGTTTTTAATTCTTTTATTGCGCTGGTGTCAAAGACAATATCAGTTTGGCTTAAGGGTTTAATTGCGTTTAGGAGACAAAGGTTTAGCTGTGAATTAAATTAAACGCTTATCATGGCGGCTATTTCATCAATAGAATCAAGGAGGGTATTGCACCGCTATGGTGCTTACGCTTTAAAATGGAGCGATTAATTGAGTATTAAAAATAAACAGTGTGTTAGTGATTGTTTAAGTTATTGTATTTAAATGTTAAATTTTAATTTTATATGGTCTGTAATGTGCATAGACGTTAATGAGTTAAATTTTACTATACATCAACAGATGAATTAAAAGGATAATATGGACGCTATACTTGTTATTATTGCAGTCTCGTTAGCACTTGCTAGCGTTATCAATATAGTGTTAACCAAGTTCTCAATTTCGCACATTATTGGCTACATTATTACCGGCACCATAGTAAGCAATATTTTTGATTTCAATGGCAGTGACAATATTTATTCTCTTGAACTTATTGGTGAATTTGGTATTGTTTTTCTTATGTTTACGATTGGCTTGGAAATGTCTTTTGCGAAGCTAGGTAAAATGAAGGAATTGATATTTTTTAATGGTTTTATCCAAGTTACTTTTAGCGCTATTGTTATTTTTATACTTGCATTTTATTTCTTTAATATTGAACCGATACCCTCATTAATTATTGCGCTTTCATTTAGTTTATCTTCAACAGCTATCGTATTACCTTACCTGAAAAAATCAAAAGATATAGTGACACCCTACGGTAAAAAATCAGTTGCTATACTGGTTTTTCAAGACTTAGCCGTTATCCCTATTTTACTCTTAATGGGTTTTCTCTCAAATAATGAATTGTCTCTAACCGATGTGCTGCTAAAAACTTTTTTGTATGCCAGTGGTATTATTATTTTTATGTTCACGATAGGTAAAAAAATAATTGCTTGGTTACTGCATTTTTCATCGAATGCGCTAATGGAAGAACTGTTTTTAATATCGGTATTTACTATCGTATTGGGGGCATCAATTATTGCTCATAACCTCGGCTTTACTTATTCTTTAGGCGCCTTCATAGCGGGGATGATTATTGCCGAAACTAAATTTCACATAAAAGTTGAATCCGATATATCTTCATATAAAGATCTTTTTTTAGGTGTTTTTTTCTTTTCTATTGGCACAAAAATAGACGTTGATTATTTTATAACTCATCTTCATTGGGTTGCGAGTGTACTCGTCCTTGTTATGATAATAAAAGCGACGATTATTTATTTTTTGATGAGAAAAAAATCGAATAAAAGCGAATCAATTAAATCTGCTGTTGCCTTATGCCAAGTAGGAGAGTTTTCTTTTGTGATTTTTGCTATGGCAATAAGTCAAAATCTGATAGCAAAAGATTTAGCGAGTTTTCTGATATTAGTTACCGTTTTATCTATGATATTAACTCCCTTTATGGTCAGTAATATTTATAAATTAGCCGCACTTTTTGTCGTTGAATTTTTTGAAGCTGATAAAATAACCACGGTAAAGGTGACTAATCACACCATCGTTTGTGGTTTTGCTATTTTAGGTCGTATTGTAGCGAAAGAACTGACAAATAATGGCATCAACTTTTTAATTATTTCGGATAATTTACAACATGTATTATTGGCAAGAAAGCGTGGCTATAACGCTTATTTTGGTCACCTAGATAAAACGCCCGTACTTGAGTCATTAAAAGTAGAGCAAACAACAAGTATCATTATTACGGTCAACACATTAAAAAACAAACAAATAATTTGCCAAGCCGTACTCGATTACTATCCTAAGGCAAACTTAGTCGTTAAAGTGAATTCACTTGAGGAGAAAAAGGCACTCGCGGGCATTAATATTAACGTTTTTGTTCATGCTCAACATGAAACTGCGGTGCTATTAGTTAAAGAGAGTATGGTTTAAATTGAAGCCTATGACCTGAGTAACAATAATTTTTTAGCTTGATTGGGGCTGTAATAACTCTCTTGGCAAAATTTTTTCATCGCTAAAATCTATTAAAAACCGGTAGATGACATAATAATATTATTTTAGTCCGCTTTATATCTATTATAATTTCACTTCCATATAGAGATTCATCAATAAAAGTTAGCCAGTAGACCTTGAATAAGTTATTGATTATTTGATCTAATATTTAGTTAATGTGAATATAGGTTCTATACTTGGGCAGAGATAATATTCGACAATTAATTAATGGGTTAAGCTAGCCTCGTTGTCTTAGAGATAGTCAGGTCATTGCTGAAATCGCCGCTGGGCCCGCTAAAGGATTGTAAACAAAATAATATGACTAATATTAAAACGCTTCAACAGAGAATTAAACGTCGTAACTCATTAGCGATAGCTTTAATTGCTGTGTTAATTAGCCTATCATTTTTAAGTTTGATGCTATTATTTAATCAACAAGCCAAAGATGCTGAAACGATTAATCTTGCTGGCGGCCAAAGAATGTTGTCACAAAAAATAGCTTATCTAGCCATTCAGCATTATCACAATATAACTACGGCTGAAATTGATGAGAAGGTGACAAAAAATCTTTTCGATACGGTCAAATTGTTTACGACTAACCAGCAACTTTTAACAATGATGGTGGTTAACGAATCTAATAGCATGCCTAGTGAATTATACTTATGGTATTTTAACGCGCCGACTGATCTTAACAAACGGGTCAATCACTTCGCTGAAAGTGCTATCGCGCTTAGTCTGACTCAAAACAAAAAGAATGCTGAGGCGATAGTTAAAGAAAAATTCAATCTAGAGTCTAATAATAATTTACTGATTTCTTTAGATCTAGTCGTTTCCAAAATAGAGCAGCATACTAATCAGCGTATAGTTAACATAGAAAGACTCGAGGCGTTTTTATGGCTGGTCTCAATGGCCCTATTATTTGCGATAAGCTTCTTCATTTTTAGACCGCTGCAACGGCTCATTAGCAATTATCACCATGAACTTTCACTTTCTAAACAAAAAAGTGTCGAGTTAATGCTGGCGATAAATAAGCACGCGATTGTTTATCGAGTCAATGTCGATGAAAAGGGTACGTTAACGGAAGTTAATCAACGTTTTCTTGATTTCTATCGTTACCGTGAAGAAGAGATCCTTGGTCACAGTGTTGTTGAAATCTGCGCTGAAAGTTATACCCAAGACGATTATAAAAATATATTTCTAACAGCTATCGCTAAAGAATATTGGCATGGCGAATCCATTAATAAAATCAAAGGTGGCCGAGAGCTATGGTTAAGTACCACCATAGTGCCACTGATTAACAATGACAATAAGGCAGAATCTTTTATTGTTATTCAGAACGATATTAGTGGTATTAAGCAAACTGAACTGACTCTTAATAAACTCCATAAAATAACCTCGGATATAGACAAAAGCTTAATTGATAAAATTCAAAACATTTTAGAGCTTGGAAAAAAAATATTTAATTTGCCGCTTGCGTTGATCAGTGAAATTCATCATCAAGAATATCGAGTTGTCTATTGCCATACTCCGAATAATGAAATTAATCCTGGAGATATTTTTGATTTAGGCAATACCTATTGTTTTCATACCTTACATGCAAACCAGCCTATTTCTTTTTACCATGCAGGTGAAAGTGAAATAAAAGATCATCCGTGTTATCAAGCTTTTGGTTTAGAAAGCTATATTGGTGTGCCACTGACTGTTGATGGCAAACTGTTTGGCACATTAAGTTTTTCTGGCCCTGAGGCATCGGCAAGCTCCTTTACCACGAGGGAATTAGACCTAATTCAATTATTTTCTCATTGGATAAGTGTAGAGTTAACACGTGTTAAACATAAAAATAGATTGTTAGGGCAACAATCTTTAATGGAAGGAATGGCACAGCAAGCTCGCATTGGTGTCTGGGAAGTTGACCTAATTAACAACAATGTTTACTGGTCAAAAATGACTAAAGTCATTCATGAAGTGCCTAATGACTATCACCCCGAACTATCTCAGGCAATTAATTTTTATAAAGAAGGAGAAAGTAGAGATAAAGTACAAGCGTTAATTGCCAAGTGTATGAAAGACGGTAGTGCTTACGAGGAAGATATGGAGTTGGTCACTGCCAAAGGTAAAGAAATTTGGGTGTCTGCTCGTGGTCGTTCCGAGTTTACCGATGGGAAATGTGTGCGTTTGTATGGCTCATTTCAAGATATTACTGATAAAAAGGTAAGCCAACAGCGTATTAGCCATCACAACCAACGAATGAGATTAGCAACAGACTCTGCCGGTATCGGTGTGTGGGAACTTAACTTGCTTAGTAATGAATTAAAGTGGGACGATTGGATGTTTAAGCTTTATGGTGTCGACCGTCAACCAGCTTTAAGTGCGAAAGACGTTTGGGACAAAGGTGTACATCCTGAAGATATCGAGAAGGCCGGTCGTGAATTCATTAATGCAATTAAAGTACACGGTCAGTACAATACACAATTTCGAATTATATGGCCAAATGGCGAAATAAAGTATATCAAAGCAGCGGCGATTATCAGTTACGACAATAATAAAAAACCGGTATCAATGATAGGTGTGAACTATGACGTTAGCGCAATCGTTGAGAATGAAATCGCTCTTATTAAAGCGAAAGAGCAAGCAGAAGTAGCGGTAACCGCTAAAAATGAATTTTTTGCTAGTCTGAGCCACGAAATACGAACACCAATGAATGGTGTTATTGGTATGCTGGATTTAGTTAAAGACTCTGTGTTAAGCCAAGAACAAAATCATCGAATAGGTATCGCCAAGCAAAGTGCTCACTCGCTTTTAGCATTAATTAACGACGTTTTAGATTTCTCCAAAATAGACGCTAATAAGTTAGAACTTGAAAATGTTAGTTTTAACATACGTGATATGGTTGGTGACTTAGCCGAATCTTTTGCGCAACAAGCTCAGCACAAAGGCTTAGAGTTAATCGTTGACCTTGTTGATATTGAAGAGTCGCTAGTGGTTGGCGATCCTAATCGACTTCGTCAAATATTGACCAATTTATTAGCTAATGCTATTAAGTTTACCAAACAAGGCGAGGTGGTTATTCGTCTTTGCCAGCAAAATCACTCGACAACGCATTGGCGAATTATTGCTGAAATATCTGATACTGGTATCGGTATACCAAAAGATAAGCAGCAAGGATTGTTTGAAGTGTTTAGTCAAGTTGATGCTTCAACAACACGAGAATATGGCGGCACAGGGCTTGGTCTTGCTATCGTTAAAAAGCTTTGCTTATGTATGCAAGGCAGTGTCGATGTTGATAGTAACCCAGGTGAAGGTAGTGCCTTTAGCTGTGATTTATTGTTAGAAAAATCAGCGGATTCTTTATTGTCTCAACCTGTAAAAGCTTTGCAAGGCAAACGTGTGCTGGTTATAGAGCAAAATCCATCCTGCGCTAACGTTATTAAACGCCAATTAAACTGCTGGCATGTAGAAGCTGATATCATAACAACCTTACAACCTGCGCTCACGGCTCTTAATAAGCAAACAGAAAATGACCACTATGATTTGTTGATCATCAATCAACAACTTGCCGACTTAGATGCTTTAGCATTTGTTAAAACAGTGCGCTTAAATCCTGTGCATAAAAATCTAAAAATAATGTTTATGACGCTAATGAGCATTCAGCATGATTTAGCCGATAGCACGGCAAGTGGTATTGATGGTTTTTTTCCTAAACCGGTAATTACCACAGATTTACAACGAGCATTAAACACTTTATTAGCTGAACCTGAAAAACAGCTCATCAGTGAAGTGACTATGGCTAAATCAACACGTTTATCTGATGAGGATAGTAGCTGGACAAAAAAGGTTAAATTACTACTGGTAGAGGATAATCGAGTTAATCAAATGGTTGCTATGGCGGTATTGAAAAAAATAGGAATAACCCAATGTGTTATTGCCATTAACGGTAAAGATGCCATTGAAAAGCTTAAAGCAAGTGATGAGAGAAAGCCATTTACTTTTATTTTTATGGACTGTCAAATGCCTGAAATGGATGGTTACCAAGCGACAGCCTCGATTAGGAAAGGTAATGCAGGAGCTCGCTATCTAAATGTTCCTATCGTTGCTATGACGGCCAATGCGATGGTTGGTGATGAAGAAAAGTGCTTGTCTGCAGGGATGGATGATTACTTGGTTAAGCCGATCAATAAAGAACAAGTGAAAGAGGCAATCAAAATATTTCAATTAAAATAGCCGCTAGGCATAAAAAGTTAAACCAATATTGAGCGTAAGAAAATAGTAAAAATCGCGTAAAAAACAGCCGTCTTAATAGAGAGGTTTGGTCATAATATTAATGTTTATTAGACGGCTCTGTGTTGTTATCACAGCAAAAGTGATTATTTTAAAAATATATTTTAGTGATTTTAGTGATTTTATTGTGAATATCATTGATAGTTTTTTATCTTGTTTTTGAATAATAGAAAACGTCTAATCTATAGGCTAGTAATCATTCTTGCAATGATGTACACAAACCAACGATAGCTCATTTTATCGTTGGCTTGAAAGCAGAAAACCGTAAATATTCTCTTCAAGTTAAGGTCATGCAGTATGTCAGTGCCTTGACCGGTATTGAGTGAACTCAGAGGATGTTGTGGTCGTGAAGACTGAAATATCGGCTGTCACGACCCTAAATTATCGCGATTAAACAATGGGATTACCCTTTACCTTGGGTGCGATTTCGATTGGATTTAGCGCTAGCATTCTTTTCAATAAACTTTTTCTCAATAAACTTGAAGACCATGGTGGCAACATCCTTTTCAGTCGTGGCTTCAATACCGGCTAAACCCGGCGAAGAATTTACTTCCATGACCACAGGGCCACGTTCGGCGCGCAGTAAATCAACACCACAAACGTTCAGCCCCATAATGTTTGCTGCCGATACGGCCGTTGCTCTTTCTTCTGGGGTAAGCTTAACGAGTACCGCTGAACCGCCGCGGTGTAAATTTGATCTAAATTCACCCTCGGCGCCTTGACGCTTCATTGCGGCAACAACACGGTCTCCAACAACAAAACATCGAATATCAGCACCACCGGCTTCTTTGATAAACTCTTGGATTAAAATATCAGCGTTTAAACCCATAAATGCTTCAACAATCGCTTCTGCTGATTTAGTTGTTTCAGCAAGTACGACGCCAATACCTTGTGTACCCTCCAGTAACTTAATCACGCAAGGTGCGCCACCGACGTTCTTAATTAAATCTTTTACATTATCAAGACGATTAGCAAAGCCGGTTCTTGGTAAGCCGATGCCTCTTCTTGACAGAAGTTGCATAGAGCGTAACTTGTCTCTAGAGCGACTAATCGCTACAGATTCATTGACACTAAAAGCACCGGTCATTTCAAATTGACGGACTACAGCGGTGCCATAGAAAGAAATTGATGCGCCAATACGCGGTATAATAGCGTCGTACTGTGGCAGCTCTTTACCTTTATAGCGCACAACAGATCTATCACTAGTGATATCCATATAACAATGCAGTGTATCGATAACGTCAACTTGGTGACCCAGCGCTTCACCTGCTTCTTTTAAACGACGAGTCGAGTACAACTTCTTGTTTCTAGATAATATTGCTATTTTCATGTTTGATTTCCTGTTTTTATAAAGAACAATAGTCTCTAGACTAGACTGTTTCTAAATAGTCACAAAAAATAAAAGTTTTTTGACAAAGGCGGTAAACAAGCTCAACTTTATTGTGCATAGTCAATATGACCATTTCAAATTTTATCTGATGAGTACAGCATATATTGTAGACCGATGATAAAGCACCGTCTTCTTTTGGATTAGCTTTATAAAACAACAAATTCAATGGTTTGTGTTGAATTGGTCGCGAGCCTTTAATGATAGGTATAAAGCTGATATGACATCACAATAAATTTTAAAATTGGCGACGAATAACGCGGCTGATTTAATGGTGATGTCAAAGCGTTTAAGAACACTCGAAGTCGGAAAAGTTGCTGACATTATTACCATGAACGCTAGCCCTTTCGTTGATATTAATGAATTATTAGCTGTTGATTTTGTAATGAAGTCAGATGACATGGTCAAGTCTAAGTAATTGCGTAACCATTAATACAAAGCTTGTTTAATCTTTGTTAAACAGGCTTTGTACTTATCATATTGAGTGATGCTGTTTATTGCAGGACTACCATAAAAAGCATGGCATTATTTTACGCTAAAGCGTCAGTTCTTCTGCGCTGCTGACGGTTTCGGTGATTTGTTTACGTTGGTTCATTCTCAAGGCTAAATACAAATCAGAATGCACATAAATTCCTTCGTGACCTGATTTAATCTCTGCTTTTACAAACCACGCCAACAACTGTCTTTTTCTGCCAGCAAGCTCAAGACGAACCCCGCGCTTTCTAAAAATAACCTCTAAATCTGATAGCATCGCCATCACACTTAAGTCTAAATGAGTAAAACATGGCACAGCATCAATAATTACACACTCAATGTCATCTTTTTGTCTGGCATATTGTTCTAACAATCGGCGTTTAAAGAAACTAGAATTAAAGTAAGTTAAAGGCGAATTAAAACGATAAATAAAAATACCGTTCACCGCTTTTGCCTTATCACTGGCATCTAAACTTCGTACTACACCGTTGATATCAACACCGAGTATATGGTCGGTGGGGCGCATTACCGTCCTAATAAATTGGAATAAACCTAGTAATACAGCAAGGGTAATACCGGGAATAACACCAATAAATAACACCGCTAATAAAGTGGTTAAGGTTAAGTAAAATGCCTGTCGGTCTTTTAGTCTGAGTTTCCAGACCATTTTAAGATCTAGTAGGTGCACAGAAGCAATAATCAAGACAACCCCCAAGGCGGCACTGGGAATAAATTCAAGGGGTGCGGTAAAGAAAATAGCAATAATAGCAATAATGGCTGCTGCTATAATAGAGACTAATTGGGTTTTACCGCCATTGGAATCATTAACTGCGGTGCGAGAAGAGGCGCCACTGACGGCAAAACCCTGTGATACAGCCGACGCTAAATTAGCAATACCTAAAGCCATAAATTCTTTATCTGCATCAACGTCATAGCCATTTTTTGCGGCAAAGCTGCGAGTGGTGAGCATCATGCTAACAAAACTTATTATTGCTAAATTAAGTGCTGGCATAACAAGCTCACGAATAACACCGACATTAAATTCAGGTGTTTGAAATAAGGGTAAGCCCCCCTCGACAACGCCAATGGTTTTTATACCAAACTGCTCTAATTTAAAAAGCCATACTAAGGCTGCACCTAACGCAATCGCAAACATTGAAGCAGGCCAAGTGGGCTTTAGGCGTTTCATACCAAAATAAATAGCCAGGGTAAATAAGGCGATAGTTAATGTTGGGAAATGTGTTTGTGCTAAGTAATCAGGGACACCGCCCAAACGTTCAAGCAGATACCTTTCATCAAAGGTAAAACCAAATATTTTAGAAAATTGACCAACAATAACTGTTATGGCAACACCATTTAACAGCCCCATTAAAATAGGTTTAGACAAGAAGTCAGCCAATACACCAAGCTTAAATCGACTGGCCAGAATGCACCAAAAACCGGTCATCGCTGTCATGGTAATAACTAACTGCCAATGCTTAGTACTGTCGCCGGCGGCTAAAGGGGTGATCAGTGCCGCAATAACTGCACAAGTTGCCGCATCAGGCCCAACTATTAATTGCTTAGAGGTCCCAAATAATGCATATACCAGCATAGGTAATACACAGGAGTACAAGCCTACTACGGCATTAACTCCGGTGAGTTGTGCATAAGCTATAGCAACCGGTAATGCAACGGCTGCAACCGATAATGCCGCTTTAACATCATCAGCAAACCAACTTCTTTCATAGTTAAAGAAGGTGTTTAAACCTGGCATAAAATCATACAAACGTGACAACACAATAGCTCCCTTATTTATTTAGTGCTCAGCGATACTATGCGTTTTGCTAATGGCGGATGACTCGAAAAGAGTGCGCTCATCTTGCTTAAGCTAATGGCAAAAGCTGACATTTCGGTTGGTAGCTGGGGCAATTTTTGTAGTTGCTCTAGTTTACTGAGTGCTGCAATCATATTTTTTCGGCCCGCAAGGCTTGCACCACCTTCATCTGCTCTAAATTCTCGATAGCGAGAAAACCACATCATTATCATAGTCGCTAATAAGCTCAATATGAGTTGAGAAACTAATGAGACAATCCAAAAGGCAGGTCTGTGACCACTTTTTACGTTAAATACATTGCGGTCAACCACATGACCGATAATGCGTGATAAGAACATCACTAAGGTATTTAACACCCCTTGCAGAAGTGTCATTGTTACCATATCGCCATTGGCGACGTGGCTTATTTCATGAGCAAGAACCGCTTCTACCTCATTTTGACTCATGTGACTTAATAAGCTGGTACTTACCGCGACTAAGGTATTATTTCTACTCCAACCCACTGCAAAAGCGTTCGGTGAAGGATGATTAAAAATACCGACTTCAGGCATGCCAATATTGGCTTTAAGGGCTTGTTCTTGTACTGTTTTGAGTAGCCAGCGCTCGGTTTGATTACTCGGCGTCACGATAACCTCGACGCCCATACTTCTTTTCGCCATAAACTTAGAAATAAACAAGGAAATAAACGAACCACTAAAGCTAATAACCGTGGCATAAATGAGCAATGATTGAAAATTAAGGTCGACACCATTTTCTGCTAATAAGCTTTCAATACCAAATAAACTAAAGGTAATACTCAAAATCATCATAATGGCAATGTTAGTGGCCAAAAATAGTAAAATTCTCATTGTTCATCTCTTCATTTTGCAATAATAATGCCCTTATAGACAGGCTGTTAGTCAAATAGTCACAAAGTAATTTAATCAAATAGTGGGCAAGTAATCAAAGTATATTTATTGATAATAAGCGAAGTGTTAAAAATTTATTCAGGTGTTTTATTTAGACTGAAAATAAGTGATGTGTTGACTGGTTTTAGGTTTTACTCTGTCTGCATTATCAATGATTTTTTGTGTTTATGGTTAATGTGACTTTATTTTACTTTCACGAGTCTAAATAGAGGTGGAAAATTATGATCACAATATTAAGAATACAAAACATTTAAAGGAAAGATATGAAAGATCTAATTTTACTGATGGCTATTGTTATGGTTGCTCCTGTTCACGCAACACAAAATATATTCAACGTGCTAGTGCAAGATACAAACTTAGTGAAAGATATTCGCGCTGAGGAAGAAAATATTTGGAGTAAACTGGCAGCCACTAATCTTGCTGATGAAATAATTATACGAATTTCAAGAAAAGATAAAGATTTATATCGTCCATGGTTTAATGGCAGTGTTGATCTTCAATCAAAAGGTTTTCGTGGTAACGATATCTGGTCTGATAGACTTCAGACCCAAGCTAACTTCGTAGAGTATTGGCACAGAGGCCTGTTATTTCTTGATCTTCAGCGCAAGCAATGATATTTTTTGAACAGATATTCATCATTTTTTTGGTCTGTAATTTAGTGGCAGGCTAAATGCTTTCTCATCTGATTCTTTAGTTTGAACCCATCAACGGCGTAATTATCCATTAATAGACATTGAACTAAACCATCACCAATGATCCTGTCATCTTCGACGCACGCAATATGCGAATTTATCACTCCGCTTACTACAAAATCATCTACGATAAAATGTTAACCTCAAGGTCATATTAAGGCTTTTACTTCATTGATTACTGTTAACGTTACTCAACACTCGGTGATATTTTTTCTACTGAAGCGAGATAACTAAATTCTGGATCGACCAACATTTCACCTTTCATCGCTTCACGTCCCAATAGCATTAGGTGGTTCATGCTTGACCGGTCGGTTAATGAAAGTCTTACTGTCCATGTTAATTCGCCCATTACCGCCAACGTATTGATGATATAGCGACTTTCTTTTTCTCCATTAGAAGATTTTATACGTTTTCTATCGACTATTTTTGCTGAACATTTAATTGTCTTAGTGACATCGTGAGAATCAGGATGAAATTCAAAGTCCAACATGCCAGTGACTTTATTTTCAGAAATATGATCAACATGGAGCGATGAAGTTTGTGCGCCAGTATCAATGCGGGTCGCAACCTCAAATAGCTCTAATTCGGGTAAATCTATAGTTTCTCTAGCACCGACAAGTATTTTTTCTTTCATATTATCCATTTCATTATGTTGTTGTAGCAGACCAAATTATATTTTACGGCACAAGTGCTAAAACAATAGCATATCATTGTTATTAACAAATACTACGCCAAAAAGATATTGCCGTTGTCAGCAACAATGACCACTCTTATTGTTATAATCGGCATAACTGTTTGATAAGCAAAGCTTTTTTATTGCTAAAGTAAAGTAGGGGGGTGAATTTCACACCCATTTAAGGAGCGTTTTTCAGCGGGTATACAATTAACTTTGTCTAAACTTAGAATGAAATAGGTCTTCTCTTCGCCGGCAAAGATGATGGTTCAATTGCCTGCTCTGCAGAAACAAAGGTTTCTTTAGTGTTTGATTTACTCTTTTTAAGCGAACTTTTAGTTTCAGCTCCACTGGGCTTTGCAGTCGTTGATGACTTTTGTTTTGGAGTATGGGCAACTTCAAAAATTTCGCCATCAAATTCAACGGTATCGCCATGACGAATTTTCTTTCGTTTTTGAAACTCAACTTCATTGTTAACTAGAACATAACCTTCGCTTATCACTATTTTGGCTTCGCCACCACCACCGACCATATTGGCAATTTTTAGTAATTTACAAAGCTCGATTGGTTCAACCGAAATATTAATGATAGGGTGTGAAGACATGTAACGTTAGCCTAGTGATATTAAATTTAATGGCAACAATTATAACATAAAGAAGTGTGACAAGGATAAGGTATAGATTATTTAGTCGTAAATTTTATTATCGCACTTCGTCAATTAAAACCGGTCTTTTCAAAGCTCACTTAATATTTAGTCTTGATAATTTAAATGTTTGGGTTAATGGTCAAGCTGACTTTCGGCTGATAAAGTTTCTGTCTCTAGCTTTTTTAGCGGCAGTTAGTCGACCGCTTTGACAAACTGATCAAACTTTATGGACATTATTAGCCACAGCAAGGTTTACTTGGCTGAGGAATAAGTTGATGCTTTTTAAATGTTTTATACAATGCTAAAGTTTATAATTATGCCATAATAAAATTTACGGTGAACAGGGTAAATAACTTTTATTACTTGTTAAGAAAACATGAAAATTTGCAGAACAACACTATGCATCCTCCTATTATTAGTGGTGTATTGCATTATTTTTTCTTTACCCAGACACAGAGGCTAATTTGAATAAACTTGAACAAAGTCAATTAAGTGAATTAGTAAAACGCTTGTACAGGTGCATTTTTGTCAAAGATCCCCAAGATGATAGCGGTTATACCATGGCTCTTTCATTATGAGTATTTCACTTGTTGTTGCCGATGACCATGTGCTTATGCGCCAAGCATTAGTGAACTATTTAAAGGCGGGTAACGAGTTTACTATCTTGGCTGAATGTAAAGATGGAATAGAATTAATCAGTCAAACCTTAAAAACCGATCCTGATGTTGTGGTGATGGATATTTCTATGCCAAATATGAGTGGACTGGTGGCAATTGACAAACTATTGTCGCAACGGCCAACGACAAAAATATTAGTTTTATCCATGCACGACGAACTTGAGTATATTTTAGCGATGCAAAAAGCGGGTGCTAAAGGTTATATCCTCAAAGAGTCGTCCTCAGATCTTCTTATTCATGCTATTAAAGATGTTTATAACGGTAAAACTTTCTTTCCAAGCTTATCTGCCAGTAATTGTCAGCCGGCTTCCAACCCATTAGAAGTATTAACTCGGCGAGAAAGAGAAGTGTTTTTCTCAGTAATTGCCGGAAATACCAGCAAGAAAATAGCAGGATTACTCAATATGAGTGTAAAAACGGTGGAAAATCATCGCACTAAAATATATAAAAAGCTGCAGGTTGGCAGTGTGGCAGAACTACTAAGAATGGCTAATAAAGCAGGTCTTCTTGAATAGTGTTTATTTTATCTCATTTGAACTTTACTAGAGAAAAAAAACGCCCTGCAAGGAGGGCGTTTAATGAATGTAGATGTTATACGTACTCTGCTCTACATTTTGCTGTTATTACTCTGCGTTCGAACTTGTCCCTGAGACAAAGTAATTTTTATCTATTTGATTAGCGATAATCGCATAGCTAGCGCGAGTTACACCGTTTTCTGGATTAAATGTAGCTACCATTGTCGGTTGTAAATCAAATTGACCTTGCTTAAGGCTATAGCGAACACCTAACAGACCTTCGTTCAAAGCAATTTGCACATAACCGCGCATATCTTCAGCAATATCACTTTGGTCAGCAATCACGATTGATTCACCATTGTAATTAACCGTGATTTCATGCGCTTCGCCTAAGTCTAATGCCTCTTGAGTTTTACCAATAACTTGTACTAAACTATAAGCTAAGTCAGCACGAGTCACTGCTGATTTTCCGTGGAAGTCGCCATTATTATCAGCCATCATCACGGGACCAAATTGTTGTTTAGCATCTTTCAATGCGGCACCTGACATAGCAACTGATTCAGCAAAAATACGGTATCTAGCGTTAACACCACTTAGGCTTATATCGGCCTCGTTATCTAAACTGCGATGCTGACGTACCGATGCTCCCATAACCAAGGCCTTAGCCAATTCTTGACGATTTAACATCGCATCAGGTGCAAAAGATCTAGCTGAACGACCATCCATAAGACGTTCAAGTACAGCAGTTTCTATTGCTGCTTGCTGGCTATGGCCTGCTACGTCATTCATACCTTCTGTGCCTTTGAAAACATCTTGCCACACCCAATAACTGATATGGTTATCACTGGCTTCATCAGTTTGTGCCTGTTCGTCGTAAGCTGCAGCAGCTGGTGGCACTGATAAACCAAAGGCGTCAGTTTCCATAAACAGTTTCCATGGACCCGCTTGTGCTGGAGCCGTTACAAACGAGTTACTGTCCCAAACTGGGTCGGTAGAGTCGCCTTCAAAACGTTGTCCATCGGGTGCAATAAGTACAGCTTTAACACTTGTTAAGGCCGTTAAGCCAACATGTACGGTTTTTGCATTGGCATCGACTTCAAATTCAATTACTTGCGACTCTAGTGTTTCGAACGCTAAAGCACCTTCAGCAATTTTCATGGCCTGCATATTAATACTGGCCGTAAAATGAGCATCTGCGCTGTTGTTAACAGATTGCTTCTGATCAGCATCGTGTCCCTTGGCTGCCGCGACTGCCGCACGTGCATTAACATAGCCTGCCCCAACTTCCCAAGACTCATAACCTGGCATATTAGTCGCAGACTCTTTCATTAATTGCTTGATTTCATCGATACTTAGCGAAGGGTTAGCTTCCATCATCAGCGCTGCAACACCTGCAGTGTGTGGTGTTGCCATTGATGTACCCGAAATACGGGTATAAAATGGAATATGTGCTGGGTCAAGCACCAAATCAGCATCTCCGCCATTGGCAGCCATATTGGTTGATGAACGCGTTGATACCATGTTGCGCCCTGGTGCGACAATTGTGACTTCGTTAGTGTAAGTCCAGGCCTTACCATCTGGCGTATTAAAATCACCGCTTTCATATTCTAAACCACGAGATGAAAAGTCAACTAAATTACCATTGGTATCGCCAGCACCTACTGACATTCCCCAAGGGATCTGAGCATGAGGGTTATTGCTATTTTCGCCAGAGCCCGAGTTACCCGCAGCAAATACCGATAAAATACCAAATTTGTAAGCTTTATATGACGCCAAGGCTACAGGGCCATTAGCATCAAATTTACCGCTTGAACCCCAAGAGTTACTCATAATACGCAGAGGATGTTCATAGTCATAAACGTGGTTAATAGCATAGTCATAGCCGCCAACCGCATCTAAAATAAATAAACCTAACCCTGAGCCGTAACCCACTAAATCAGCATCGGGTGCAACGCCTTTATATTTTCCATCAGACATAGCGCCCGAGCCCGCTATAGTACCGGCACAGTGAGTACCGTGGCCGACATTCAAGTCGGTATTAGGTTGGTTTTTAATAACAAAACCGTCTGTAATACCTGTTTCAGCGAGATCGAGTGAATGTGTTGCCGCTTGCACGTTATCAACCACTACGTCGCCAAAGAATAAATCTTGGTGTGTTGCATCAATACCCGAGTCATTAACCATAATGGTTACGCCTTTACCGGTATATTCTGTGCCGCCATTGCGGTTTGCAAACTCGGTACCTTGAACTTTGTCAACACCGGTAATTTCACGAGAGTTAGCATTAAAATACTCTAACTTACGGTTTAACCATACTGATCGTACATCATCTCGTCCGGCAATCGCTTTGATTTGTGCGACATTAGCAACAACACCCATAATAGGTACGGCAGAAAACTGAACACCCTTACTTATACCTAAGGCTTTTAACGCCCGTATTTGACTCACTGATATTGGCTTCATTTGTTCAAATGTTACCACGGCCATAACTGTTTCTTCGCCCGTCATCGTCGGAAGCACTTGTGCAAGTTGCTCGCCAATAGCAGCATTAGCTAAAGCGTGCGTAGGTAATGTCATTGCCAAAGAGGCTGCAGCCAAGGCACTTAAGGTAAATTTTTTCATTATATTTCAAACTCCAATATGTTTAATACTTGTAGGTTAAATATCTTAAATATTTTTAATTGTTTTTAATTATTTAAATATTTTTATCATCCTTAGTCTCCCAACAAACCATTAAGATGAAAATAGGGGGTTACCCCTATTATTGAATAAATAACTGCTTAATTAGCAAACCTATAAGGTGAGTCATTTTAGAAAAAAAGTATCAGCGAGTTGATTGTCTTACTGATTTTAATTTACCTAATAGTTCACTAGATAGGGGAAACCCCCTATTTACTCAGTACCCCTTAACTCGATAGAGTGCTTAAGTAATTTATAGACCCCTTAATAACTAGAGCGAGTGAAATAATGAAAAAATTTACCTTAAGTGCAATAGCAGCAGCAACCATGGCATTAACTATGCCGTCTCAAGCTTTCGCTAACGCAGCCATTGGCGAGCAGTTAGCTGAGTTTTTACCGACTATGGTTGGTACTCAAACGGTTATGGCCGTAGTAACTTATAACCAATTAGCGCCCGTATCAACAACTCAACTAGAGCATCTTTCTGGACTAGGTATTAGTCAGGCTGTTCAGTTTGCTTCGGTTCCTGTTATTGGCGTAGTCGCTAACTTAGATCAAATTAAAGCCATTGCTCAACGTAGTGATGTGCGCTCGGTATGGTTAAATCGTGAGCTTGAATACTTTAATTCTGATGCTCGCGAGATCACGGGGGTTGATGCGGTTCAAGGTGATGAATTTTTCAAACAAAATGGCATTGAATATACCGGTAAAGGCGTAACTGTAATGGTTAATGACTCGGGTATTGATGCTACCCATCAGGATTTATTCTTTGGCGATAAAGTGATTGATAACGTGCAAGGTCTAACACATGCAAGTTTATTAAGCATAACGGGTGTAACCGAAGGTCTAATACTTAAGAACCAACCTAACACAGATACTAATTCAGGCCACGGTACTCATTGTGCTGGTACTATTGCTGGATATGGTACTATGTCAGATGGCAAGTACCCAGGCGCAGCGCCAGATGCTAAATTAGTAGGCTATGGCTCAGGTGGTGTTATTCTTATTCTTGATACTATAGGCGCTTATGACTATGCCATTACTAAAGGTGATAGTTACGAAAATCCATTGCGCGTAATGAGCAACTCATGGGGTTCAAGTGGTAAGTTCGACCCGACTGGCCCCGTTTCTCTAGCTTCATATAAAGCCCATAAAATGGGTATATTATCTGTGTTTGCAGCAGGTAACTCAGGCTCAGGTGAAGATACGCACAACCCTTATGCACAAATTCCTTGGGGCATGTCTATTGGCGCAGGGGAAAAAGATGGCACACTTGCTGGTTTCTCTTCACGTGGTTATAAGTATGAATCTGGCGAGTTTGTGATGCCAGGTGGTGAAAAATGGACCTACAATAATGAAATTACTATCGTAGCTCCTGGTGTAGACGTTATTTCTACTCGTGCTGTTACTAATGCCGGCGCAAATGGTGGTGAAGCTGATGTAGACGCGATGGACCCTACTCATTTACCTTTCTATACCATGATATCGGGTACGTCGATGGCAACGCCTCATGTTGCTGGTATTGTTGCACTAATGTTAGAAGCTAATCCTGACTTAGATAACATGGCCATCAAAAAATTGTTACAAGAATCTGCGACTAATATGCCAGGTTACGAGCGCTTTGAAGTCGGTGCTGGATTTGTAAACGCCCGTGCAGCAGTAGCCGCAGCGAAAAACTATGATATGAACCACAGTGTCACGGTGAATAACCTACGCGGTAAAGTTTTCAATGCTAATACGCTAGTTGAAATTAGTGAAACAAGCTATGAAACTTCTATCTGGTCAACACCCAATGGCGTCACAGAGCCACTAGGACTGCAAAACTCATTTGAATTTCAGGTTGATAGTGAAGCATTGTGGGTTAAGGGCTCTGCGAGCTCATTGGCTAATACGGCTAAATTAGTTTTAATTGACCCTAAGGGCACTGAGTATTTTGGTAACTTAACTTTACCTGTGCTTGGAACTGATATGCGTGTTACGGCACCTGGAATGGCAGGTAAGTGGACGGTTCGAGTTGACGGACTAACCTCTTTATCTGGCGTAAATCCAGATCCACTTGACCTAACTAATGGTCCAATGGCTCCTGAAAACTTCGACGTTAGCATAAATTTTGAAGACTTAATTGGCTTTAAAGGGGTAAACGATATAGCCGCTCATCGTTATGAAAATGCGATAAAATATGCAGTGAGCAAAAGACTAATGGATGGCTTGAAGAATGATAATTTCAACCCTGACGCAAAGTTAAAACGTAAAGATTTAGCTAAGTACCTAGTCATGGGCGGCGCTGTTCGTCAATACCGTGCATTAGACAACGAGCTAGAGCCAACCCTTAATACAGTACCTAATGGTTACCAAGCGTTTATTGAATCGGTATCGGTTGTTGGTGGTGCATTAAAAGATAGCTTACGTAAACAGCAGCCAGTTATGCTTAGTCAAAATGGTGAGTTTGCACATAACGGTCGTGTATCTAAAGTAGACCTAGCTTACAGCTTAGTACAAATTCTAGGACTAGAATCAACGGCTAAAGCGTTTGATCTCAAAAATGACATTACGGTTGACTATAAGGGTCAGACTATTGTGCTAGCAGATCAAGACAACATTGACGACGATATGAAAGGTTATGTGCAACTTGCCATACAGCTTTCATTATTGAATGTTCACTTTGATGTTACTCAAGGTACTTACGACTTAACGCCACAGTTGAATGCTAGCTTTGGTGGAGATTATAACGTCACTCGTGCAGAATATGCTTTAACTGCCGGTCGTCTTTTTGGTCAATACTTTCAGTAAACACTTTCAGTAATTACTTTCGGTAACTAGTACCGGATATTAATCAGGAGGCCATTTGGCCTCCTTTTCTTTACCGGTTAACCACACCCCCTTGCCGGTCACACTGTTAATCATGGTTTCTCCTTTTTTAAGCATCGTTTTGATAAGCTAATGCTATGTTAAGCAACATCATTGACAACTTTTTAAGTGATCTCTTATTTGTTCTCTGCAGAGGTGAGCTGGTTCTATTTTTCTCGTTAGGCATTGCCTTGCGGTTGATAGTCGGCAATCGATAGTTGGCAGTTAATAGTCATTAGGTATAGCTATCGCATTGGAATACTGGTTGCTGGAGTGGGCTAATATTATCTTCCCCGAGACCTGTTTATGCCAGGGCGTTGTTGTTAATATCTACTCTTTTGTCACTGCTGCGAGAAAAAATTCAATAAAATGTTAGGCTAAAGTTAAAGACGCTAAACTACTTTCGTTGTTTACTAGTGCGGTGACATCAGTCTTTGTACAGTATAGACCGACAGTGTTGTCGTGATTGATTATTTATACGCTTTAACATATGTTTTTGCTGCAGCAACAGCGGCTTGTATATCAATATAGCCGGCACCAACTTCCCACGCTTGGTATCCAAGCATCTGAGTTGCAGACTTTGCTATTAATTGTTTGATTTCCTCGATACTTAATAATGGATTAGCTTCCATCATAAGAGCGGCAACACCCGCCGTATATGATGTTGCTATTGAAGTACCAGAAAAACGGCTATAAAAAGGGGAATAGGTGGAGTCAAAAAGAAAATCATCATCTGCGCTGTAGGCCAGGCCATTATTCGATGTTCGGGTGAGACCATGTAGTGACCGGGGCGACAACTGTGACTTGGTTATTATAAGTCCATTCTTGCTTATCTGGCATGGTAAAGCTGCCCGTTTTATAAGATAAATCACGAGAAGAAAAGTCAACTAAGTGACCATGACTATTACCGGCACCGACTGATATTACCCAAGGGAGTTGAGCATAAGGGTTATGACTACTTTTACCTGCCCCTGAATTTCTGGCAGAAAATATTGACAATATCCCCAAGGTATAAGCTTTATATGAGGCTAAACCAATTGGGCTGTTCGCATCAAATTTTCCGGTTGAACCCCAAGCATTACTGATAATACGCAATGGACTTTGATAATCGTAGCGGTGATTAATCGCATAATCATAGCCACTAACCGCATCTAAAATAGTTAAATCAGCACCTGAGCCGTAACCGGTTAGTTTGGCATCGGAAGCGATACCTTTATATTTACCATCAGACATGGCCCCAGAGCCTGCAATAATGCCAGCACAATGGGTACCGTGGTCTGTGTTTACATCAGTATTATATTGACCTCGACTGATAAAGGTCTCGGTTGTGCTCATTTTAGCCAAAGCTGATGATTCTATGGCCGCCTCGACATTATCGATGACCACGTCGCCAAAAAATAGATCTAGATACGCGGCATCAATCCCTGAGTCATTGACCATAATAGTCACACCCTTATCACTATAATCGGTATTACTATTAATATTAACAAAGTCTGTTCCTTGAATTTTATTAACACCGGAGTTTTGCCGTGAGTTAGCTATAAAATAGCTTAATTTTCGGTTTAACCATATTTAACAGACATCGTCGCGCGCGGAGATCGCTTTGATTTGTGCAGCATTAGCGACCACGCCTATTACAGGCAGTGCAGAAGACTTAACGCCTTTACTAATACCTAAAGCTATTAGCGCCTGTATTTGATTCATTGAGAGTGGCTGCATTTGTTGAAAGGTTATTACCGCGAGGATTGTTTCTTTGTCAGTCATCGTAGGAAGGGTTTGTGCGAATTGCTCGCCAATAATACTTTCAGCCAATGCTTTTGTAGGCATTGTTAATGCTAAAGAGGCTATAAGCCATGCACTTAAAGTTAATTTACTCATGATAACCAAACTCCGTTTGTTAAATCATTGCAATTATTTCTATCACAGCTAGTTTCCCAATAAACAGGTAGCTTGAAAATAGGGGGTTACTTAAGTGTATTTAGGTAAATATGCTGTGAGTTTATTCGTGGGTGTGCTTTAAATAAAGGGCGTTTTGCTGACTTTGAACGTTTTAACTAATTGAAATTGTAGTTTTATAGTAGTGGGTTGGCAGGCAGTAGCAACAAAAAAAGAGCAGGGATTGTGATCGAATTGAAATATGCAATAGCAGATAAAATGATATTAAAAAGAGTCTTTAAGATAAATGATTTAAAATTTAATATATTAATTAAAATTATGATCAGTGATTTAATTTTTAAGTAGATGATGTAAGAATGAGAAAAAAGATGGTGGACGATACTGGGCTTGAACCAGTGACCCCCGCCTTGTAAGGGCGGTGCTCTCCCAACTGAGCTAATCGTCCGTATAGATTATCTAAAGAAAAGTCTATAGGTGTAATTATGGTGGGCGATACTGGGCTTGAACCAGTGACCCCCGCCTTGTAAGGGCGGTGCTCTCCCAACTGAGCTAATCGCCCATAATTACTTTAATCTTTGAAAATTAAGATTGGTGGGCGATACTGGGCTTGAACCAGTGACCCCCGCCTTGTAAGGGCGGTGCTCTCCCAACTGAGCTAATCGCCCAATCTTAGATTTCCTGAATCGTTAACGGTCTAATTAATTAAACACTGTCTGCGTTTCAGTGGGGCGTATTATAGGGAGATGAGAAAAGCTGTCAACATAAAACAAAGATTTTTCTGCTTTTTTTTCAGTTTGATTGATATATTTAATTTTTTTGCTGTAAAATTAAACAGCTTGCTTGTTTTATCCTCGTTGGCGGTTTTCTTTTCTTTGTTTCGTTCAGCAAATGAAGTTTTCCTTAGCTATACCTGATAAAATATCGACAATTTTTATCGTACCAATTGTAGACTTTAAGCCTTGTCTTTAAACATAGCCTTTAAGTCTTAAACTTTATAGTGAGATTTTTATGAGCTTAACAACTCGATTTGCGCCAAGCCCGACCGGTTATTTACATGTTGGTGGGGCACGTACTGCCCTTTATAGTTGGTTATATGCCAAGAAAAATGGCGGTGATTTCGTTCTACGTATCGAAGACACTGATGTAGAACGTTCAAGCCAAGCATCCGTTGATGCCATTATGGACGGTATGAATTGGTTGAATCTTGAATGGACACATGGTCCGTATTTTCAAACCCAACGTTTCGACCGCTATAAAGAAGTTATTGAGCAGTTACTTGCCTCAGGTAATGCTTATCGCTGTTATAGCACCAGTGACGAAGTTGAAGCAATGCGTGAACAGGCTCGTGAAACCGGGGCGAAAGAAAAGTATAACGGTTTGTGGCGTGACCGCACTGACTATCCTGCCGATAAGCCTTATGTGATTCGTTTTAAAAACCCGCTTGATGGCGAAGTCGTTATCAAAGATATGGTGAAAGGCGATATAACGATAGCTAATGAAGAATTAGATGATTTAATTCTTGCGCGTAGCGATGGCACACCGACTTATAACTTAACGGTTGTTGTTGATGATTGGGATATGAAAATCACCCATGTTGTACGTGGTGATGACCATATTAGTAATACGCCAAAACAAATTAATATTTTACTCGCTTTAGAGGCAACACTCCCAGAGTATGCCCACATCCCAATGATTTTAGGTGATGACGGTAAGCGATTATCAAAACGTCATGGTGCTGTCGGTGTTATGCAATACCGTGATGATGGTTATTTACCTGAAGCCTTATTAAACTACTTAGTGCGTTTAGGTTGGTCTCATGGCGATAAAGAAATATTTTCTCGTGAAGAAATGATTGAACTCTTTGATTTAAAAGATTGTAACCGTGCTGCTTCAGGTTTTAATACTGATAAATTAATTTGGGTCAACCAACATTATATGAAAACTATGGAGCCAAGTTATGTCGCAAAACATTTAGCCTGGCACATGAATGAGCAAGGTATCAATATTGAAAATGGTCCATCACTTGAAGAAATTGTTAAAATTCAAGCCGACCGTGTAAAAACTTTAAAAGAGATGGCGCAAATTTCGCGCTACTTTTACGAAGACTTCAGCGAACTAGAAGCATCAGCGGTTAAGAAACATTTACGCCCTGTTGTTAAAGAGCCTCTTATATTAGTTAAAGCTAAACTTGCAGCATTGAGCGAATGGTCACCTGAACTTATTCATGCGGCAATTAATGATACAGCAACAGAGCTTGAAGTTGGTATGGGTAAAGTAGGTATGCCATTGCGTGTTGCGGCGACCGGTGGTGGTAATTCACCTTCTCTAGATGTTACTTTGGCTTTATTGGATAAAGATAAAGTACTTGCCCGTATTGACCACGCTATTGAAGTGGTTGAAGCAAGAATAGCAAACAGCTAATTAAATAAAGTTTTATGCTAACAAGATATAAGGTCGTTGATGGTTAGCTGTCAACGGCCTTATTGTATTGAAAAAGGCGAGATTAAAGATGAACCAAAGCGAATTATTAAATAGATTAAAAGCCTTTGAGCATAAAGAGGTGTTTTTTGGTCCACAGGGTTTTAGCGTTATTTCTAAAATGGCAACATTAAATAAAGCCCAGATTGGCTATTCGGTTGATAAAAAAGGCGCTAGTTTAGTCAACAAGGATATTGGCAATTGGCAAAGTTCATGGGTTGTTATCGCCACAGATACCGAATTAGGTGATCCGTATTTTATTGACTTGGCCGATGAACATTTAGCGGTTTATACCGCGATTGCTGAAGAAGAAAATCAATGGCAAGCAACCCTAGTGAGTGTATCTTTGGTGGGTTTTGAACAGTGCTTAACGGCTATATATCAACAGTGTCGGCAAAAATCTGCCATGTACCTTCCCGATGAAAGCTGTATTTTTGATCTCCAGATATTAGAAACCTTTGGTAAAAAGCTGGTTGAATTTTCGCAAACCAACGATTTTTGGCAACACTTTTTTGTTGGTTATGTTGATTGGCTTCGCGACGAACATGTTTAATAGCGCCATAAGATGAATAAGTCTGTGGTACTTTTTTAAGTTTTTCATTTTTTTAACACCCTGATAAAATACTATACGTCATTCTTGTCGTTAGCAGGGTATAATCACAACGTTTTTATTGGTTCTTTTTTGGAGTGTAGTTTGCAGTTTACAGATTTTGGTTTAGACAGTCGTTTAATGTCAACGGTTGAGCATTTAGGTTTTTTAGAGCCGACAGAAATTCAGCAGCAAGCTATTCCTGCTGCTATGGCCGGGCATGATTTAATTGCCTCATCAAAAACTGGCTCAGGTAAAACCTTAGCGTTTATTATTCCTGCGATGCAACGCTTAATTCGAAATAGGGCTTTGTCTAAACGTGATCCTCGTGTCCTTATTCTTATGCCAACACGAGAATTAGCCAAACAAGTTTTTACTCAACTACGTTTATTTACCACCGGCTCACAGTTTAAAGCTGTGCTTATTTTGGGTGGTGAAAACTTTAATGATCAAGTAAAAACACTGCACAAAGACCCCCATTTTATTGTTGCGACACCGGGTCGATTGTCTGACCATTTATCGCAAGGGCATTTCTATTTAAAGGGCTTAGAGCTCCTTATTCTTGATGAAGCCGATCGGATGTTAGACTTAGGCTTTTCAAAACAATTAAAACAAATTAATAGCGCTGCCGATCATCGTAAGCGTCAAACACTGATGTTTTCTGCAACACTCGATCACGCACAAGTCAATGAGTTCGCACTAGCGTTATTAAAAAAACCAAAACGAATTGCCATAGGCTCTGCACATACCGAGCATAAAGATATTACTAAACGCTTTTACCTATGCGATAACTTAGACCACAAACAAGACTTGCTTGAACACTTTTTGAAAACTGAAAGCTATCAACAAGTGATTATTTTCACTGCAACACGAAGTGATACCGACCGATTATCAAAGCTGCTCAGTGAACAGAGCTTAAGTACGGTCGCCTTAAGTGGTGAGCTTAATCAAGGTCAGCGTAATCAAATAATGGATGGCTTTAGTAAGGGACAACAAAAGATATTGATCACGACTGATTTAGCGTCTCGAGGTTTAGATTTAGTTAACGTCTCGCACGTCTTTAACTTTGATATGCCAAAGCACACTGAAGAATTCGTGCATCGTATTGGCCGGACAGGTCGAGCGGGTAGCACCGGTGATGCGATCTCCTTTGTTGGTCCTAAAGACTGGATTAGCTTTAAAAATGTTGAAGGTTTTTTACAGCAAACCTTTAAATTTGATGTTGTTGATAGCTTAAAAGCTACATTCAAGGGCATAAAACCTAAAAAGCCAAAAGTGGCTGCTAAGTCAAAATCTTCAACGAAAATTAACGAAAAACCGCAAAGAGCTCAGCCTAAAAAAGTGATTAAAAGAGTCTTTGTTGCTCAAGATGTTGGTGAGTTACCTGTGTTACGTAAAAAGACGATAACGCCAGTAAGTGAAATAGACAGCGATTCTGAAATCGATTAACTGTTTCGAGTATAAGGTATTAATAAAATGAAATTTTTCTTTTTTATTTGTAGTTTTTTACTTTGTTTAAACGCGCAAGCTCAGCATGTAAATCAGCAACAAGTTATCACGTTAACGATTGCAGCCCCTGAAATTCGCCCTTTTATTTATAGTAATGAAAAGGGTGAAAACAAGGGCTTGTTAATTGAGACGATGAATAAACTCAATACCAGTGGAAAATTTAAGGTATCAGTCACCATCATGCCTTGGGCAAGAGCATTAAAAGCAGTTGAACAGGGAATGTTTGATGCATTAATGCCGACGGTTTATACACCAGAACGCAGCTTTTTTTTGAGTTTTCCTCAAAGTCCTTTAATTAATTTTTATGGCTCTGAAATATTCAAAAGAGCAGATGATAATTTTGTTTATCAAGGTATTTCAATAATTGATAAAAGTAAAATACTTGTCAAAGTTCGTTCAACCCATGTTGATAGCCACTTAGAAGAAGCCTTTAAAGATGCCTCTATAACGTTTTTTGAAGCGACTCGCTTAGAAGATGCCTTCAATATGCTTATTTACGGTCGCGTTGATTTATTGGTGGCCGATAGTGCCATTGCAAATACAACCATTGATAATATGGCGGTTAATGGACAAGTCGAAGGGTTCTCGTTGTCTGATCAAGTTGACTCTTCTTTTCTTGCTTTTTCAAAGCAATATTCAATGTCTCACGATATCAATGAAGTGATGAAAGAAATTAATATGATTAATGATGCCGATAGTTATCACCTTTCGAGTAAAAATTAGTGAATACTTAGGATGAGTTCAACAACAGACGCTGAAAAAATTAAAAATATTGTTCAGGGCGTTAAAGCCGAAGAACAGCGCTTACGCAAAAAATATGTGTTTTTAGCTAAGCAAGACAGTATTGGTTTACTCATTCTTTTACTGTCACTTACAGGCATGATCACCAGTGGTTTATTATATTACTATGCCTTTATCCCTGCCTGGATTTGTATCATGCTAGCGGCAATTTTTGCCTCTATTTCTCATGAGTTAGAACATGACTTAATTCATAAACTTTACTTTCGTCAGCAACCTATTATACATAATCTTATGATGGCCATTGTTTGGTTAATGCGCCCAAGTACGATTAATCCTTGGTATCGTCGCAAAATTCATTTATTGCACCATAAAACCTCGGGTACAAAACAAGATTTAGAAGAACGACTGGTCGGCAATGGTATTGCTAATATATTTGTTCGCTATATCGTAATTTTTGATGGTTTATTTGGGCTGATTTTACAAAGAAAGCACTTGAATAGGGAAGTGAAAGCCTTTAATTTTTTGAGTGTTTTTAATGGCGGATTCCCACTGACGATACTTTATTATATCTTCGGTTATGGCTTTATATTGTTTCACAGTGTCGATTTTTTTATTGCCAGCGATTTTATCTATCCGCCATGGTTACAAACCTTTTCAGCGTTGAGCAATCTGTTGATGGTGGTTATTATTGCGCCTAATTTTCTACGCTCAGGCTGTTTAAATTTAGTGACTTCTTATTTGCACTACTATGGTGGTGTTAATAATGTATTACAGCAAACGCAAGTCTTTAAAGGTTTGCTTATTTGGCCACTTAATCTGTTTACCTTTAACTTTGCTGGTACGCATGCCATTCATCACTTTGTTGTACAACAACCGTTTTATTTGCGTCAAATGTTAGCAAGTACTGCACATAAGGTGATGAAAGAAAATGGTGTTAGATTTAATGATGTTAGTACATTTTCAAATGCAAATAGATATCGCGCTTTGTAAGGCAGGGCAATAGCGGTAAAACTTTAATTATCTTATTTCTTGTTAATTATCAACTGATTACAAAAGGCTGATAAGCGGCGCTGTTTAATTGAGATGCGCCGTAATTTTAGTTTAAGGCGAGTTATTCAGCAATAAGCTGCGCTAATGTAAAGCTAGTCTCAGCCTGTCCTAAGGTTGCCTTCATAAAAGGAAGTATCTCTTCGAGCTGCTTTTTTAACTGCCAAGGAGGATTAACAATAAATAAGCCGGTACCTGTCATACCATATTCATCACTGTCGGCTTGTAAACAAAATTCAACTTGTAATAAATTTTTCACCTCACTACGGGTAAAGTCTTTTTCCATGGCATGAATACGCTCACGGGTAACCACAGGATACCAAAGAATATAAGTCCCGGAATTGAATTTTTTATAGGCTTTTACGATAGTCTTAACCGCTTTAGCGTAATCTTCTTTTAACTCATAAGGGGGATCGATAAGCACGACACCTCGGCGACTGGGTGGCGGTACTAACCCCAATACACCTTGATAACCATCAGACTGTTTTACATGTGATTTTTTCCAGCGTGTGCAGAATTCTGTCAAATGTTGAATATCGGTAGGGTGTAACTCAAAGAGATGAGTACTGTCTTGGCGGCGCATCAGTTGCTTAGCAACACCAGGAGAGCCAGGATAAATTTCTAGCTCACTATTTTCAGTGTTTAAGCGCTGAATTAGCTCAACATAGGGTGTTAATGCTTCAGGAAAATTATCATCAGTTAGTGCGGCAATAATTTTAGCGATACCGCCTTTGTATTCAGCTGTTTTTTGAGCGTATTCATCTTTTAGTGAATACATGCCAGCACCCGAGTGGCTATCGATATAGGTAAAGCCTTTTTCTTTACGCACCATATATTCTAGTACGAGCGTTAAAACCGAATGTTTTAAAACATCAGCGAAGTTTCCTGCGTGAAAAGCATGACGATAACTGAGCAAAAGGAATTCCTTAATCTAAAATGGGTAGGGGAAGTCATAGATAAAACACTCTTTGATCAGTGTTTTATCTATTTGTATAAACGGTGTTATTTGTGTCTACGCTTGGCTTGCTAAGTACTCATCATAAGTACCGGCAAAGTCAATGTAACCATCTTTGGTTAATTCAATAATACGCGTCGCTAAGCTCGAAACAAACTCACGGTCATGGCTAACAAACACTAAAGTACCTTCGTAGTTTTCTAATGCCATATTAAGTGATTCAATAGACTCCATATCCATGTGGTTGGTCGGTTCGTCCATCACAAGAATATTAGGCAGTTGCATCATCAGTTTACCAAAAAGCATTCTGCCTTTTTCTCCTCCTGATAATATTTTAACTGATTTTAGAATATCGTCAGCTGAAAATAATAAACGCCCCAAATAACCACGAACAGCTTGTTCGTCGTCAGTAGGCTGACGCCATTGGCTCATCCAGTCAAACAAGGTCATGTCATGCTCAAATTCAAACTCATGGTCTTGTGCGTAATAACCAATATTTGAATTTTCAGACCAAGTAAAATCACCAGAAGTTGCTTCGTAGCCGACTTCATTTAATAAAGTGCGTAAAAAGGTGGTTTTACCTATGCCGTTTTCGCCGATCACCGCAATACGTTCACCGACTTCAGCCAAAAGAGAAATATCTTTTAGTACATGAGCATCATTAAATTTCTTGTTTAATTTTTCTATGACTAAGGCATTACGAAATAATTTTTTCTCTTGCTCAAAGCGAATAAAGGGGTTGGTACGGCTTGAAGGTTTAACTTCTTCTAGTTGAATCTTGTCGATACGTTTTGCACGAGAAGTCGCTTGTTTAGCTTTTGAAGCATTCGCAGAAAAACGTGCAACGAAAGCTTGTAGCTCACCTATTTGCGCTTTTTTCTTAGCATTGTCAGCAAGTAAGTTAGCTCGTGCTTGTGTTGCTGCTAGCATGTATTCGTCATAGTTACCTGAGAAAACTCTAAGTTCTCCGTAATCTAAATCGGCCATATGGGTGCAAACACTGTTTAAAAAATGTCTATCATGCGAAATGATGATCATGGTTGAATCACGGGCATTCAAGGTTTCTTCAAGCCATTGAATAGTATGAATATCCAGGTTGTTGGTTGGCTCATCAAGTAATAAAATATCAGGATCTGAGAATAGCGCCTGTGCTAACAAAATACGCAGTTTAAAACCTGGGGCTATTTCGCTCATTAAACCATAATGTTGGTTAATAGCAATTCCTACGCCCATTAATAGTTCGCCGGCACGTGCTTCGGCACTGTAACCGTCCATCTCAGCATATTCTGATTCTAAATCGCCTACTTTCATGCCATCGGCTTCACTCATTTCTGGTAAAGCATAAATACGGTCACGTTCTTCTTTTACCGCCCATAACTCAGTATGTCCCATAATAACGGTATCAATAACACTGAAGTGCTCAAAGGCAAATTGGTCCTGGCTTAATTTACCCAAACGTTCGTTAGGGTCTAAGCTTACATTGCCTGAGGTCTGCTCTAAGTCACCACCTAAGATTTTTATAAGTGTTGATTTACCACAACCGTTGGCACCAATTAAACCGTAACGATTACCACCACCAAATTTTTGTGAAATATTTTCAAAAAGAGGTTTTGCGCCGAATTGTTGGGTAATATTATTTGCTTGTAGGATAAGCTGATTCCTTGGTTGTGCATTTAAGCTGGTAAGTCAATAGCGCGCGATTATACACAAAAAACATCGACTTCAATAGGCTAAAATTTGTCTATTTGGCTGGTGCGGATGATAAATTAACAACAAGTTATTCAATGTTCGATAAATTTTCTTATTTTAGTAAAAGTTGCTAAGTAGCCTGTTATCGTCTGTTGGCAAGATGCTAAGATAATTTTCAGTATCTTTTTAAACGTAATTAAGCCGTTTTTATGAAATGAGTCGCCACGATGTTAAAAAATAATAAGCGCCCGGTAAACGTTAATTACCCTCGTATTTGGCAAACAGTGCAGTTAATACCTTATGGCAAGGTCGCTTGCTATGGACAGATTGCTGATCTTGCTGGCTTGCCTGGTAAAGCGTTAGGTAAAGTCCCTAATGGTGGTTGGAACGTAAAAAGTGTTCCTTGGCACAGAATTATTAACTCTCAAGGGAAAATATCATTTGCTGTTGAAAGTGAACTTTTCGCCAAACAAAGTGCACTGCTTCAAGAAGAACAAGTGGTGGTTATAGGTAATCGCGTTAAGTTAACAGATTTTCAGTGACAACCCGATTTGGTGGAATTACTTTTTAAACTCACTTATTAAATACCAGAACTTCGCGGCTATTGAGTCTTGTATTTAGGCATTAAAAATAAAAAGGCGACTAGTCATAGTCGCCTTTTATCATTCAAATTAGCCGTTTAGCTTAATAGAAATTAACTTTAAATTCTGCACCAAAAAAGCGCTCTTCATTAACAATAGCGGTATTGTTACTAAAGTCTACAGCGCCTATAGCGATTTGTTCATCCGTTATGTTACGAACAAATAAGGCAACTTCATACTCTTTATCATCACCGTCCCAGGTATAACCGGTACGAGCGCCACCTTCAAATAATGATTTTCCATTAAATTCTTTTGATTCATATAAAAAGAAACTAATGTCATCTCGGTAAGACCAATCCGTGTAAGCATAGAATTCACCGTCTGCAATTTCACGAGAATAACGCAAGGTAAAGTTAAAAATCCACTCAGGTGCATGTGGTAAACTATTACCGTCTACTTCGGCAAATCTATTACCCATATCATCAGTGTAGAAATTATCGGTAATAGTACATGATTTACAAGCAGCAACGGCTAGGTCACTGTCATTGATTTCGGTATTATTATAACTAACACTTGCGGTTAGCCAAAAATTATCGGTTAGCATAAACTCTGAGTCGATTTCAAAACCGTAACCGGTCGTTTCTTCAGCGTTAAGTAAACTCGCCGTATTGCCACCACCACCAACAGACGTTAGCTGCTGATCATCCATGGTAAAATAAAATACCGAGGCATTGATACGACCAAAGCCGTCTAAAATATCAGATTTAATACCGGTTTCTAAAGATAAAATAGTTTCTGAGTCAGCAACAGAAATACCATTTCCAAAGGCGAATAACGAACGCCCTTGAATACTTGGCGCTCTGAAAGTATCAGCAATGCGTGCATATAAGTTTATGTCATCGGTATATTTATGCGTAACACTGATATCCCAGCTAACATGTGAATCACTTGGGTTTACTTCACCTGATACGACATCAGGAAAACCTAACCATGCCAATGGAGACTTCGTTCTTTGGTTACTATAGTCTTTGTCATCATCAGAATAACGTAAGCCCAAGGTTACTGAGGTTTTGTCGTTATAGTCATAATCAAACGAACCAAAAACAGCCCATGCAGTGGTTTCTTGTTCTTGAATAACGTAACCGGTTTGAGCGCCACTGCTAAATAAAGGATCGAAGGCAAAGCTTTCAATGGTTAAATCTTCATTAAAGTAAAAAGCGCCCACTTGGTAATTAAATTGGCCATCAAAGTTGCTTGATAAGCGAATTTCTTGTGTTAGTTGCTCGTGATCTGGAATAGCATCGGCTGTTTCTGAGTCAAGTGCGATAATACCAGGTCCTGAAGGCTCCGCATAAACTGCGCCATAACCACCATCAACATCGGCACGAGAATAAAGCTCTGCGCTTTCATAGCCTGAAATTGACGTTAGGGTATATTCACCTAATTCAAATTCCAATTTTAAACTGCCGCCTTCGGTTTCAACTTGTTGTGTCGCTCTTGATGCCGAATCATGGTAAACAGTATCTCTTTCAAAATTACTAACCAGTTCGTTACTTCCTGGTTTAAACGCATTTGCATAGAAAGCTACCGGCTTGCCATTTAAGTCGCGCATGTGGTAATTAAATAATGCGGTGAAGGCGTCATCTTCATAAAGAAATTGAATACGAGCCGCTTTGTCATTGTAGCCACCTAAAACTTCTTTTTGTTCAAAACCGGGTGCTTGGTTATCTATGTAGTCATCTCGGGTTTGATTAAGTAATGAAACACGAGCAGATAATTTATCAGTTAACCCACCACCAACAGCCGCACGCATATCGGTAGTGTTATTACTGCCGTATGAAAGTGAGCCAAAGCCATCAAAATCTTGTGATGGTTTTACTGATTCAAACTTAATTAAACCGGCAGGGGTGTTACGACCAAATAGTGTTCCTTGTGGACCACGTAATACTTCTACGCGGCCAACATCAAATACGGGGAAACCTTTCAAAATTGGGTTTTCTTGTACAACTTCATCCACTACTAAAGAAACGGGCTGTGATGCGTTTAAATCAAAATCGGAATTACCTAAACCACGCATATAAAAACGTGGAAAAGTACGACCAAAAGAAGATTCAACAGTAAGACTCGGCACGCGGGCATTTAAAAAACGAATGTCCATAGCGGCAGAACTTAACACATTCAGTTTTTCACCTTGGAGCGCACTAATAGCTACAGGGACTTCTTGAACATTCTCTACTCTTTTACGCGCGGTTACTTCAATAATTTCTAAACCAACAACTTTTTCCTCGGCATTTTCTTCCGCTAAAGTTACTGCAGAAAAACCAACTGTTGATGTTAAAACAGCGAGTTTAACCGCTGTAGCCAAAGTGGAATTTTTGAACAAATTCATTAATATTCTCCAAGAGTGCGATGTTTTTTAGGTAAACTAAACTTTATTGTTATTTTGATACCAGTCAGGGTAGCCGAAATTTACACATTTCTAAATAGAAAGTAACTATTTTTATACGTTTTAACATAGTTTACTTTATAGGAAGTTGTTATGTTATTTTTTGCACAATTAAGCTAAGCAGATGCCTTGTTAATTTTTTAAATTAAAATGGTTAATGTAAAGTGAATATAAAGACTGCACTGCTACTTAACCTTATTATTACCTGCTGCTTCTCAGTTAATACCAACGGTCTCTTATTCGATGGAGTTCGTCTTATCTGTCTTTTTAATTATTATTTTTTGTACTAAATTAATCATGACAAAAAATATAATAATTAGGAAACAATAATGAAAAAATTCGTATTATCTTTATTATGCCTCTCTTTATCGACTGCTTATGCAAGTGATGACTTAGATATGGCGAATAAAATAAGGGCAGAAGGTTTTTATAATTCTGAAGTAATGCACACATTAGAGCAATTAACCGATGAAATAGGCCCTCGTTTATCTGGCTCTCCTCAGATGAAGAAAGCTAATAATTGGACTTTAGAGAAGTTAAAGGGGTGGGGATTAAAAAATGCTTATTTAGACCCTTTTGAGTTTGGGCGAGGCTGGTCACATGACTCTGCTTCCATTGATCTATTGAGTCCGCGTGAAGTTTCTTTACACGGTATTCCTGTTGCTTGGACACCGGGCACTGAAGGAGAAGTAACAGGAGATGTTGTTATCTTTGATGCGGCTTCAATAACCGACTTAGCACAATATAAAGGTAAGCTAAAAGGTAAGATCATTATGATGGGCGCGGGTAAAAATATTGAAGCGCCTGAGAACAGTGTCTTCCAACGCTATGACTCCGGAGAGCTTTCTACATTGACAGAATTTGACGTAATGCGAGCGCCAAGTCACTCTCCATGGGTAACTGCTGACCGAAGAGATGGCGCAATGCAGCGTTATAATTTTCAAGCCACGCTCAGTAATTTCTTAAAAGAAGAGCAAGTTGCTGGTGTTATATATCGTAGCTGGCGTCAAGGTGGCTTAATTAACGTTTTTGGTAGTGACCATCGTGTCGGTAAAACCTTTCCAGTACCAGCACTTATTATAGAAGCCGAACATTACAACTTATTATCTCGAATGATAGATAATGGCAAGACACCTAAATTATCGCTCAATATCGATGCGCGTTTTCATGATAACGACCGAAATGCTTATAATACCATTGCAGAAATTCCAGGGAGTGATAAAAACCCTGAAATAGTTATGGTCGGTGGCCACTTAGACTCGTGGCATGCCAGTGATGGTGCTGTTGATAACGGTGCGGGTGTGGCGGTTTCAATGGAAGCTGTTCGTATTTTACAAGCATTAAACTTTAAACCTAAACGTACCATACGTATTGGTTTATGGTCGGGTGAAGAACAAGGGTTATTTGGTTCGGCAGCTTATGTAGATGAACACTTTGCGACCCGTCCTAAACCTACTGATAAGAATGAGCAAGCATTACCCAGTTATTTATGGAAAGATCAAGGTTGGCCGATTGAAACGAAAGCTGATCATGATAAGTTTTCGGTATACTTTAATATGGATAATGGTAGTGGACGTTTCAGAGGTATTTATACTGAAGGTAATGTGGCTGCAAAATCAATATTTGGCTACTGGTTCAGCCCTTATTCAGATTTAAGTACCGGTACTATTACCAATAAAAGTACCGGTGGTACTGATCACGAGTCTTTTGATGATGTAGGGTTACCCGGTTTTCAATTTATTCAAGACAAGTTAGATTATGGCTCTCGTTTGCATCATACCCATATTGATTCGATTGACCATGTTGTAGAAGCTGATCTAAAACAAGCTTCTGTTATTCTTGCTGGATTTTTATATAAAGCGTCCATGGCTGATGAACGCATGCCTCGTAAGCCGATGCCAAGAGATATTTCTAATTTGCAAAAGCAGCAGATGAAATTGAAAGCTGACAAAGCACGTAAAAACCGTGATAAAGAAGGTAATAAAAACTTAGAGATAAACTCAGTAAAAAATTAATCTGATTGAAAATAAACGCACTCCATTGTTGAGTGCGTTTTTATTTATTTTAACTAAGCCCCCCTAAATTTTGAATGTGGCAGATATATATTGTAAAGATGTTGCTAAGTTAGCTTGCTCTCTTGCTGTGGTAGCTATTTGAGTAGCACCAGTCGTTGATTCCATTGATTTTTGCTCGACGCTGACCACATTTTTTGCAACGTCTTGAGTAACCATCGCTTGTTCTTCGACTGCAGCAGCAACTTGTTCTGTCATCGAAAAAATATTACTGACTGATTTGGTAATACCTTCTAGTGTTTTTTCAACATTCTTTGAATTTACGACCGCCTCGTTAGCCATGTTTTGGCTGGTTTCTATTACATTGAATGCGGCATTTGCATCGGTTTGTAGAGCAATGATAAAGTCTTCTATCTCGCTGGTTGATTGTTGTGTACGTTGGGCAAGTGTCCGGACTTCATCAGCTACTACGGCAAATCCTCGGCCTTGCTCTCCTGCTCTTGCTGCCTCAATAGCGGCATTTAGCGCGAGTAAGTTTGTTTGTTCGGCCACTGATTTGATTACGTCAACTACCTTAGTAATATTGCTACTACTTTTATGTAAATTGGTGATCCTCGTCGCTAAATCTGCTATTTCAGCGGCCAACGCTTCAATGGAGTGATAAGACTTTTGCACCACATTCAAACCACTTTGTGCTTGTTCATCCGCTTCTTTTGCCGAATCTGCGGCAAGTTGCGTATTACTCGCCACTTCTTTTACCGTAGCTGATAACTCCTCTATAGCTGTCGCTATTAATGCAATTTCGCCTTGTTGATCCAGCATTGACTGAGAGTTATGCTGACAAGTATGTGATGTTTCCTCTGCAGCCGCGGCTAACGTTGTACTTGATTTTGTTATTTCATCTATAGCACCAGAGAACGTCTCTAATGTTAAATTTAGTGAGAGTGCTATTTGCCCCATTTCACTTTCACAAATATGGCTAGCCCTTATGGTTAAATCATTTTCATTTCTTACTTTTCTCATCACATAGGTGAGGTCAGTGACTTGCATGCTTAATTCTTTAATAATATAGAAGCTTAATAGCAAAGATAAAAGTATAAGTGAAAAGCTAACGATGCAATTAAGGATCATTTTATTAAATGCCTGTTCATTTTTATTTTCTACGAGCTTAAGTAATGAATCAGCTAAGTAATTTTCAATTTCTTTAAAGATAACGATACGTTTGGTTGATTGGTCAAACCAATAGGTTGATTTAATGCCAAATTGCCCTTGGGCTGATTTTTCAATAGCAATACGCCTGAGTTTCAACACCTCTTTGATAACAGGGTTTGACATTTTTTGCACAAAAAACGCACCATTTTTGTCGTTAGTAAAAGAAGTAAAACTTCTCATATAGGTATTTTGTTCAGATATCAGTGTCACCAATTTAACTAACATTCCATCACTAAATTGGTTAGTGCTAAAAGTACTACTTAACACGGCCCTTTCTATACCGGCTCGCTCTTTACCTTGCATAAAATTATAATAGGCAAAAACCTCCTTTGAGACCGTTGAGTCGGAACTCATTTCTGAGATGATAGTGGAAAGACTTAATAAGTTTTTATTAAGTTCAGTGTAATAACTGAGCGCTTTTGATATAGATATTATCTGTTGGTCAACACGACTTCTAATATTGTCGATTTCACTATACTGCTGAACAATTTTATTATTTAGCCGTATTATTTTTTTGTTATTAAATGAGTTGTTGGTCAAGTAATCTACTGTTAAAGCGTTTTGATTATTGACCTCTTGGCGCTGCACGATAAGTTTATCGCGAAACGTTGCTCCTTTAGTGCTTAAAAAGCCGGCAGTCATACCACGTTCTTTTTGCAACTCATGTACTAAATTGCTGTAAACTACTGACAGCTTGGTTAACCGCGTGAGTTTCGACATTTCCTGTGTACTATTAATGCTTTGTAAAATAGCAGTGACACTATAAAAAATGAAGCTAAGTAATGGAATGGAAATTAAGATATATATTTTTTTCTTGAACGAAATGTCTTCGAATTTCACTATTTGATTACCCTGTAGTTAATGCTCCTGCAGGATTACAATAGTGTAAATTTATAATTAATACAATTATTGATAGTCTTCTTTTGAGTTAGAACAAGTATCTTGAGAAATTTTATTGTTTACCTTCAGTCTTATTAAATAAAATAATACTTATTATTTTATTTAATACATTATTTTTATTTATGCAGTACTCATTTGGGTGCTTTTTATAAACAACCATTTTAAATCAATGATATAGATCAATAATTGTTAATTTAAAAAGGTAATGTGAGAATCGTTATAAATGTGTTCTGACTTCAAATAACTCAGGGAAAAAGCTAACATCTAGCGCTTTCTTCAAAAAACTTACCCCAGAAGAACCACCGGTTCCTGCCTTATAACCAATTATTCGTTGCACGGTATACATGTGTTTAAAGCGCCATTGTTGAAAAGAGTCTTCGATGTCGACAAGCTTTTCTGCTAGCTCATATAGCTCAAAAAATTTCTCTGGTTGCTGATAAACCATTAGCCATGCTTTTACCACACTTTCATTACTGTGATAGGCTTGGCTAACATCGCGATTAAGCACACAGTCATCAATGTTAAAACCTGCTTTTACTAATGTGGCAATCACTTCGTCGTATAAGCTGGGACTATTGAGTAATAATGCTAACTCTTGATAGGCTTGATTATCATTTTTATGAACTTTAAGCATATCACTGTTCTTATTGCCTAAGAGAAACTCAAGCTTTCGATATCCGAGTGACTGAAAGCCAGAGGATCGTCCTAATTCATCACGAAACTTTAAGTAATCAACAGGGGTAAGCGTCGATAAAATATTCCATGACTGAGTCAACTGAATGAATATTTGTTTTACCCGCGCGATAACTTTAAAGGCGGGGCCAAAATCATCTGCGCGTAAACACTCCATGGCTTTTGTTAATTCATGGCCAGCAAGTTTAAGCCAGAGTTCGCTACTTTGATGAATAACAATAAACAACATCTCATCATGTTCTTTCGATAACGGTTGCTGAGCCGATAATACTTTATCAAGGTGCAAGTAATCACCATAGGACATATCATCGTTAAAGTCGGTATGAATATCTTCCTCTACTTCACGTTTATTTGTGTCACCATTAAAAGGACAGCCAGAATTAGACATCAAGATTATCCTTGTTCTTAGTTTGTTCTTGAACGAGTTGTAGCAGTTTTTCGTAAACAAAATCGTCTTGCCAACAGTTTTCTATGTCTGGTATTTGCATTATTTTCGCCATCAGTATTTTTTGCTGATCTCCTATGGCTAAGGCTTGAGAATAAGGTAAGTAAGGCGAGAAAGTGACCATGGAATAAAGTGGTACCCAAAGCTCTGGATGAAGCTGATTGAATTTTGCTTCAATTTTCTTTTGTAATAAAAAGTCACTGTTACCAGAAAGCTCACTCATTTCAACAAAATTACGTTTGGCTAACTCAGTAATAGCATCGGCATTAATTTTTCGTTGTTGTTGGTAAGCGGGGAAGATATCGTGCCATTGACCTTTATATTGATCAATAATTTCCCCCAGCTCTCGGCAATCTTCAAAACCACAATTCATCCCTTGGCCATAATAAGGCACCATAGCATGGGCAGCATCACCGATGAGAGCAACCTTGTTATTAATGACCCAAGGGTCGACATTGACTAAAAATAGCGGGCTGGCTTTTTTGGCAATAAAGTCATCAATTGGGTCTGCAAGTATCGGCATAGCGTCGGCAAAATTTTCATCGAAAAAATTAATAACATCGCTGCGTTTATTTAAACTGGTGAATGAATATTCACCTTCCTTTGTACTTTCATAGTTGAGAAATAAAGTGCAAGTAAAAGTACCATCGGGGTTCGGTAGGGCGATAAGCATAAAGTCTTTTCTTGGCCAAATATGTAAGGCTTCCTTTGTCATTTTAAAGCGAGCATCACCACTTTCGTTTTCATTGGCTGGAATGGTTAATTCTATATATGATTGGGGCATAAAAGACTGACTATAGCTAAAGCGAGCTGTTTCTTGAGCAAGGCGACGCACTTTGGAAAAAGCGCCGTCAGCACCAAAAATATAATCGGCGTCAATTTCGACATGACTCTTTTTGTGTCCGGCATTAAAGCTAAAAGAAGCACAACCGGTATTAAAATCAACGTGGGTTAGCCTTTTTTCAAAGTGTAATGTTACACTCGCTTCTTTTTCAGCTAAATTGAGAAGTTGTTCATTAATGCCTGAGCGTGATACCGACCAAATAGCTTGATCGTCTTTACCATAAGCTTGCTCGGTTATTGTGCCATCGATGGCATGCATAATACGTTTTTTCATCGCTATAGCGTCTTGGCGAACTTCATCAGCAATGCCAACGGCTTCAAGCGCTAACCAACCTCTATCTGAAAGTGCAATATTAATCGACTTTCCTTGATAGATATCATGCTGGCGAGAATCTGGGCGAGATTCAAATAAGTTAATATTGTAACCTTTTCTGGCTAATATTATCGCAAGTAGGGCGCCAACAGGGCCTGCTCCTGCAACCGTGATGTTAGTTTCATTAGCGGGTTTAGATAGTGAATTTACGCTCATTGTAAACATTCCTTTAGCAGTCGAACAAAGTGATAAATATCTTGAAATTTATTATAAAGTGGTACCGGTGCAACACGAATAACGTTGGGTTCACGCCAATCGGTGGTCACGCCATTTTCTTCTAAGGCAGTAAACATTGCCTTACCATCGAGACCATCAACATTGATCATTAGCGATAACTGACAACCACGCTCAGCTTCATTACTTGGCGTAATAATACGAATTTTATCACCTAACTCACGACTGATCAGCTCAGTCATGTATTGAGTCAGTTTAATTGATTTTTTACGCAGTTCAATAATACCGCCAGCCATCTTTATGGTGTCTAGAGAACCACGAATAGCGGCTAATGATAGAACGGGTGGATTAGATAATTGCCAGCCTTCGGCTGTAGCAATAGGCTTAAAAGTATTTTCCATTTTAAAGCGGCTTGATTTATCGTGTCCCCACCAGCCAGCAAAGCGGTTTACCTGTGTTTTGTTATTGGTATCGCTACTGTGTTTTTGATGAACAAAACAACCAGCAACTGAGCCAGCACCACTGTTTAAATATTTGTAACTACACCAACAAGCGAAGTCGACTTGCCAATGATGCAAGGCCATTTCGATATTTCCCACGGCATGGGCTAAGTCAAAACCTACCATAATACCTTTTGCATGGGCTTTTTCGGTGATGGTTTTCATATCAAGTACCTGGCCAGTGTAATACTGAACACCGGGTAATAATATCAGGGCTATTTCATCACCTTGTTGTTCAATCATTTGATATAAGTCATCAGTGTTTAATAGCTCTTCACCAGCTCTGGGTCTCCACAACAGCAAGTTGTCATCGACATTTTTTTTGTGGTGTCTAAGCTGAGATTCAACGGCATAATGATCAGAGGGAAAAGCATGGTCTTCAATCAATATTTTTGAGCGTTTTCCTTGTGGTTGATAAAAACTGACCATCATTAGATGCAAGTTTGCCGTTAAGGAATTCATCATCACCACTTCTTCATTTTTTGCGCCAACCAATAAGGCCGATTGCTCAGTTAAAAACTCGTGGTAGGGCAGCCACGGGTGCTCCCCTTCAAAATGTCCTTTTACGCCTCTTTGTCCCCAAGAGTCGAGTAGTTCAATAACATATTCGCGGGCAAGTTTTGGCTGTAAACCTAGCGAGTTACCCGTAAAATAATACTCATCTTCTCCATTCGCTTGTTTGGGAATAGCAAACTGCTTACGCATTTTTGCTAATGGATCGTTTTTGTCAAGTTGTTGAGCATAGGCTAAGCTATTGTCTATCATTGTTATTTACTCACTTGTTTAGCACCGATCTTGTTAGTTGTAAATATTACCGGGCGACTCGGCGCCGCATCATTATGAAAAGCAGGTGTTTGAATATTAATAAAATAAAAGCCATCGACAATTTTATTATCAATAAAAGCCATTTCGGTAATTGTTTTGTTAGTTAAACTGGCATTATTTATTTGGTGACAGCCTTCTTCAATTTGCCAAAAAAGATGATGGCAAGTCATTACCCCCTCATCATGCAAACGGTCAATTGAGGGCAAATCTACCACTAAGTGTTCTACACCGCGTTCATTTAAATATAAGATAGCTTCGCGGCTAAAAAATGCGGGTTGGTTTTCACGACTATAAGCTTGTTGGCACTTACTTTTAACATTAGGTAAAGTACGAATTACCAAAGCCTGTAGTTGTTCATTGGTATAATGACTACAGGCTTTTTTGAGTAATGTTCGACTAATAATGGCATCGTGTGGGTAAAAGTCAGGGGTATAATGTTCATCACTTTTTAGGGCAAGTTCAGGTGTGATTGAAATGATGGCGCAGGGTATTAACACCGGTATATTCAATTGCGCTAGGGTTAACGGATAATTTTCTGTCTGCTTAGTTATTATCTCAGTATCACTGACTATATCGGTCTTTATCGCAGAGTGACAAATATGGGCAATTGACTCGGTATGCGTACCGTTACAATGCGGATTAATTGTTAATTCATTTACATTGCAACTGCCACCTTGTCGGGTATCTCCAATAAAGTTTTCTGCTTGCATAGGGGTGGCTGATGCGGCACTGGCAGAGAAATGATTGGGTTGTTGATTTGCCTGATTAAAGTTAACCGCAATAGCTAATGACCATGATTTTTCAAGATTTATTTGATAGTGAGTCCCTTTAAGTTCTATGTTTATCTTTAAACTCATACAAATTGCTCCTTTGATAAGCCTAGCCATTTAAGTGCTGAACCATGCAGTAACTTTTCTTTAATGTTATCGTTAAATTGACTGTTTTCTATCAGTTTACCGGGTGCTAATTCCCCCAGCGGAAACGGATAATCACTACCGAGAGCAATATTGTCTGCCCCCATTAAGTCGACAATATATTTCAAAGATAATTCATCATGAACTAATGAATCAAGATAAATTTGTGGCAGAAAATCTCTTGGGTTTATCGGACAGTCAATGGAACACAAGTCAGGGCGAACATTAAAACCGTGTTCAATACGACCAATAGTTGATGGAAATGAACCACCACCATGAGCAAAGGCTATTTTTAGTTTAGGTAAACGTTGTAGGACGCCGCCAAAGATCATCGAGCATATCGCTAAGCTTGATTCTGCAGGCATACCAACGAGCCATGGTAACCAATATTTAGGCATTTTTTCTTTCGCCATCATGTCCCATGGGTGAACAAAAACTGCTGCACCTAAGTCTTGCGCAGCCTCAAAAATAGGGAATAACTCTTTTTGGTCTAAATTCCATTCATTAATATGAGAACCAATTTGAATGCCCGACAAACCAATTTTCATGCAACGTTCAAGTTCTTTTATTGCAAGGTCTGGCGATTGCATAGGTAAAGTCCCTAACCCTACAAAACGCTTAGGGTAGTCGTTAACAATGCCAGCAATGTGATCATTCAAATACATCGATAAATCTAGAGTATCTTTCGGTTTTGCCCAGTAGTTAAACATCACAGGAACCGTTGAAAGTACTTGTACGTCTACGTGGTGCTTTTTACAGTCGTCAAGTCGAACTTTAGGGTCCCAACAATTATGGTCTATTTCACGAAAAAACTTTTCATCAACCATCATTCGGGCACAGCCACATTTATGATGGTCTAAACTAACAAAACCACCGTAACCGTATTTTTCACGTAAATTAGGCCAGGTCTTCGGTAATATATGCGTGTGAATATCTATCTTTAGCATAACTTATCCCTTCGTCACTGTTATGCCACATTGCTGACAAGTGCAATTGTCAGGTGTGTCATAAAAACGGCTGAATACTTTAGGTAAGTCTGTTTCTATATTGTCGAGATAAAAAGCTTCTGTGTAGAGTTGTTTTTTGCAGTCGGGACAAAACCAATAAAGTGCATCTTTTTGATTATTTGCTCGCTTTTGTTCAACCACTAAACCTACGCTGTTTTCAAAGCGTTGTGGGGAATGCAACATTTTTGGTGGTAGTAAGAATATCTCGCCAGCGTTAATTTTTATATCTTGAAAATTTTTGGGATCATGATGGTCATTCTTTTTAACCGAACCATCAATAACTGAAAGCACCATTTCGCCCTCAATTTGATAAAATAATTCAGGGGTTACGTTATAGTGATAATCGTTACGATTATTAGGGCCACCGACAATCATCACAATAAAATTGTCTTGTTCAAAAATTTGTTTATTACAAACTGGAGGTTTAAGTAAATGGTGATGTTCATCAATCCAAGCATGTAAATTAAAAGGCATAGCGATGCTGTTTTTTAACGTTGACATAACTATTCCCCCGTCGTTTTAGTCTGAGGCTTTTTATGTTGATTCAACGCAGCGATACATTTAAGTTCAATGGCAATGGGCGTTGGTAATTTGTTAATTTCAACTGTGGTTCGACAAGGTTGGTTATCGGCAAAGTATTCTGCGTAAATACGATTGTAGGTGGTGAAGTCGTCATCCATGTTGGTTAAAAATACGGTGACATCAACCAAGTCCATCCAGTTTGCATTTGACGCTTCAAGAATTAAGCGAATATTGGTGAATACACTATGACATTGCGCTTCAATATCGTAACTTTTAATTTTACCTTGCTCGTCAAGTACAACTCCAGGGATATCTTTGCAACCGGCTTTTCTTGGGCCAACACCAGAAAGAAATAATAAATCGCCTACTTGTCGGGCGTGAGGGTATAAACCTACCGGTTTTGGGGCTTGTTCCGCGTTGATTATTTTCGGGTTCAAAGACGTTTTAATTTTAACATCGCTCATAAGGGATCCTGATGTAATTAATATATTTTTAGGGTTATAAGTGTAAACAAAAATCAATCAAAGACCTTTGTTCTTTATTTATTTCAATAGCATGTAGACTTGAGTATGACTGAGTAGGGAATGTCGAAATCACCGTCCTCTCCTAAAGAACTCCACAGGAAAACAGGTTAAATAAGCGTCCATTTGCAGCCTAATACGCTGGCAAATATTGCTCCTGAAGATTTAAATTTATGACAAATTTGGTTCATTGTTTAATTTGAGCCTATGAGTATTTTATGCATACATTTTTGGGTTCAGTAAAAAATCGCATGGCTTCTAAACCACCTTCTCGGCCAACACCTGAATGATTCATACCACAAAAAGACGTTCGTAAATCACGCAGTAACCAACAATTTATCCACACAATTATGGTATTTATTTATTTAGTTTGAGCCTATGAGTATTTTATGCATACATTTTTGGGTTCAGTAAAAAATCGCATGGCTTCTAAACCACCTTCTCGGCCAATACCTGAATGATTCATACCACAAAAAGACGTTCGTAAATCACGCAGTAACCAACAATTTATCCACACAATTATGGTATTTATTTATTTAGTTTGAACCTATGAGTATTTTATGCATACATTTTTGGGTTCAGTAAAAAATCGCATGGCTTCTAAACCACCTTCTCGGCCAATACCTGAATGATTCATACCACCAAAAGGCGTTCGTAAATCACGTAGTAACCAACAATTTATCCACACAATTCCGGTATTTATTTGTTCAGCGAGTTGATGCGCTCTATTAATATTTTGCGTCCAAATAGTCGCCGCTAAGCCATATTGGCTTTCGTTGGCAAGTGCTAGTACTTGTTCGTCAGTATCAAACATTTGTAAGGTAATAACAGGACCAAAGATCTCTTGCTGGTTGCAACTCGCATTATTACTTAAGCCTTCAATGATAGTCGGTTGTAAAAAATAACCTTGTTCACAGCGACCCGGTAATAGCACTTGTTCACCGCCCGCTAAAATAGTACCCCCTTCTTTTTTAGCTAAATCAATATAGCCAAGTACTTTTTCTAAGTGAGCTTTGGAGACAATCGCGCCCATTTTTGTTTCATTAAGTAAAGGGTCTTGTGGCACAAGGGCTTGTGCTTTTGCTACTAATGCGGCTTTGAATTTCTCATATATGCCCCGCTGAATATATAGGCGTGAAGCACATAAACAGATTTGACCTTGATTGGCAAAGCTGGCGCGGAAAACTTCTTCAACGGTACTTTCAAAATGACAGTCATCAAAGATTAAGGCGGGGTTTTTTCCACCTAGTTCTAATGATAACTTTTTAAATTTTGGTGCAAGCTGAGTTGCTATTGCTGCACCCGTTGCGGAGCCACCAGTGAATGAGATCGCTTTAATTTTAGGGTGGTTACATATTGCAGCGCCAACACGTGCACCTGTTCCGTGTAATATATTTAAAACACCTTTAGGCAAACCGACTTTTAGACAAATAGCGCCGAGCATTGCCGCCGTTTTTGGGGTTATTTCAGAGGGTTTAGCAATTACGCAATTACCTGTAGCCAGAGCTGGTGCTATTTTCCAAGTAAATAAATACAGCGGTAAATTCCAAGGGGAAATACAGCCGACAATACCAACAGGTTGGCGCAAGGTGTAATTGATTGCCGTATGAGCAATCGCATGAGATTCACTAGCAAATTGTGAACAGGCATGAGCAAAGAATTTAAAGTTACTTGCCGCACGTGGAATATCTACCATTCGCGCTAAAGAAACCGGTTTACCATTGTCTGTGGCTTCGGCAAGTGCTAAGGATTCAAGTTGATTTTCAATTTCTTGTGCTATGGCAATTAAATAGTCGGCACGTTGTTCTAAATCCAAGGCCCGCCATGCGGGCAGGGCAAGCTCTGCTGCTGCAACAGCTTGTTCAACATCAGCGATATCACTATTGGGTATTTGGCTGTAAACTAGCCCCGTGGCTGGCTCAATATTATCTAAATAATTATTATTGATGGGCGCTTGATATTCGCCATCAATAAAGTTTTCAATAATATTATTCGCATTGAGCATTATTATTCCTCTAGCTATTGTTTATTAAAGTAAACCTTATAAGCACGAGGTTCTGCCACCATCGACGGGTAAGTTAATACCTGTGATATAGCCCGCAGCAGGGGATGCTAAAAAAGCGGCCGCAGCTGCAAATTCTTCGGGTTTAGCAAAACGGCGCATTGGAATAATTGCTTTTTCGTTAAGCGTAGCCTGTTCAATTGAAATGTTTTGTTTCTTGGCTTTCCCCGAAATAATGGCATCCAAACGAGCGGTTGCTGTAGCCCCGGGTAAGACATTATTGACAGTAATACCAAATTCACCCAATTCATTTGCTAAGGTTTTCGCCCAGCTAGCCACTGCACCACGTATGGTATTAGAAACACCTAGGCCATTGAGCGGTTGCTTAACAGACGTAGAAATAACATTGATAATACGGCCATATTGCTTTTCTTTCATACGAGGGATAAGCGCTTGAACCAAGTGATGGTTAGACACTAAATGTAAATTGAAGGCGTTGATAAATTCATCGACACCAGCCTCATTGGCCGCGCCAGGTGCGGGGCCACCAGTATTATTGATTAAAATATCATAACCACCCGACGCGTTAATATGCGCATTGATCACGGTTTTTACTTGTTCTGTATTCGAAAAGTCAGCGATTAATACTTGGTGCTTTTGGTCTTGTGATATATCAAGCTCAGCTTTGACTAATTCTAGGGCTGCTTGATTACGTGAGAATAGTGTGACGTTAGCGCCTAAGTGAGCAAGTTCAATTGCACAGGCTTTACCGATCCCTTGACTTGAACCACAGACCAATGCGCTTTTACCTTGAAGATTTATATCCATGAATACTCTTTATTATTGTATTTTTTCAGACGATTTTCTCAAAACGGCGTTAAGTTAATTTCGTTGAAAATTTGAGTTAATCAATTTCTATCACATTAAATAATTTAATGTCAGCAAAAGTGTGAATTTTTATTTATTTACTTTGTAAACTTTTATAGCCGTATCTTTTGTAATTGCGCAGCAATAGACTGAGTGTTATTTCACTTTGACATTTGTTCGATTAAGCTGATAATGGTGTTTTATCGCTAATAAATAGCTGCAATGACCATAAATAATCTACTAAAAGGTGCCTATATTTCAGGGCAGGGAACACCGGTTGTACTTCTTCATAGTTCGCTAAGTTCAGCCAGACAATGGCAACCCTTAGTCAAACTGCTTGAACCTCACTACTTAGTCATCAATATTGATTTGCTCAGTTATGGTAATGCGGAGAAAGTCTCTGATGAGTTAAATTATAATTTTGATGTTGAAATTAACCGTATTAAAAAAATTATTACTCATGTTGCTCAACATCAGTCTTTCCATTTGGTCGGGCATTCTTGTGGCGGCGCGATTGCCTTAAAGCTAGCCATAGAGAATCCAGAAAAAATATTAAGTCTTTCTTTATATGAGCCAGTTGCGTTTCATTTACTTGAACAAAATAGTGACGCTCGAATGTTAGCGGATAACTTTGCTAACAAAGTTAATATCGATGATAAGTATCAGGCTGCAGAGATATTCACTGATTTTTGGAACCAAGCAGGTTTTTTCAAAGCACTACCACAAAAAGTACAGGATATAATGGCAAGAGATATGCCTAAGGTGAGTTTAGACTTTAAAGGTTTAATATCAGAGAAATATACCTTAATTGATTTAAGTGGTCTTACTTGTAAAGTGTTAATGATGACAGGGGAACACAGTCCTGAACTGAGCCAATCATTAGCCAATCAAATTAAAGCCAGCTTACCCAATATTGAACATCAACATTTTCCAACTGGACATATGGGACCGGTAAGCCATAGTGGCTTAATTCATCCAGCGATTGCTCGCTTTATTGCAGATTGATAAAACAAAAAAAGACGCCTTAGCGTCTTTTTTATTTTGGTGATGTCAATATTATTGTACAAGTTCTTTATCAGTGAACTCATCACTAAATAATGGACTTGATAAGTAACGTTCAGCGGAACTTGCTAAAATAACAACGATATTTTTATCTTTGTTTTCAGGCTTCTCAGCTAAACGTTTAGCGGCAACAACCGCGGCACCTGAAGAAATACCCGCAAGAATACCTTCTTCTTTCATTAGGCGGTGACACATTGCCATTGCTTCATCGTTGGTCACTTTTTCAACAGCATCAATCATGCTTAAGTCTAAGTTGCCAGGAATAAAACCAGCACCAATACCTTGAATTTTATGTGGGCCAGGTGTTAATGCCTCACCCGCCATTTTTTGGCTAATAACCGGTGAGTCAGTAGGCTCAACAGCTACAGACATAATGTTTTTGCCGGCAATATTTTTGATATAACGACTAACACCGGTAATGGTACCGCCTGTTCCAACGCCAGCAACAAAAATATCAATCTTACCATCGGTATCTGCCCAGATCTCTGGACCGGTCGTTTTTTCATGGATCTCAGGATTGGCAGGGTTGTCGAATTGCCCCAATAAAACATACTTGTCTGGATCTGAATTTTTAATTTCTTGCGCTTTAGCTATAGCCCCGTTCATACCTTTAGCGCCATCGGTCAATTCAAGTTTAGCCCCTAAAGCCGCTAATAATTTTCTGCGTTCTAAACTCATGGTGTGTGGCATAGTTAACGTAATGCCATAACCTCGAGCTGCTGCAACAAAGGCAAGGGCTATGCCAGTATTACCACTTGTTGGTTCAACGATTACTTTACCAGGCGTTAATAAGCCTTTCTTCTCTGCATCCCAGATCATGTTTGCGCCAATACGACACTTAATACTCGCACTTGGATTTCTTGATTCTATCTTTGCAAAAACATTACCGGTTGTTACACGGTTAAGTTTTACTAAAGGTGTTTTACCGATAGTGGTTGAGTTATCTTCAAATATTGTAGTCATGGTAGCTCCTTAATAAAGCTTTATTTACTTTAATAGCACAAGGTTAGCGCTTTATAAAAATAAAAGAAGTGATATTTTGTTAACTTATATACAAAAAAAGAATATAGAAATGCCTTTTAAGTTAAATTAGTGTGTCGTTTGCCTTTAATTATCGTTCTTTTTGATAATAACCTACTTTTATTTTTTATTATTATTGCTAATAAAATACTAATGATACCTCGTTTGAGCTGATGAGTAAAAGGTGTTAAGCGCTTGAATTAATTTGTCTCTTTTTAAATGGTATTATTATAAATTTATTGATCTTTACTGAAAGTGTCCTTGTTTTTACTATCAATAAACTGTTAATAACTTATCAATAAACTATCAAAATTATAAATAATTAGCCATTGACTAATAAATAGTCATTGGACTATTATCATTTTAACTGGTCGAACGTCCGATGAGTTGTAGTACCAATAAAAATAAGACGTAAAAATATAATTATAAAATAAAATTTAAAAATAATTTGGGGAAATAATGAATATAATCAAACGTATAACGGTTGTAGCAGGGATATGCCTGACATTCTGCTCAGCAGCTTCGTATAGTAAAGAATATAAGATAGTACTTATCCATGGCTTTCAGCCACAACAACTTATTATTGACGGTGACGTTACGGCGAGTGGTCAAAATTACTGGCAAGGCTATTGGAATAACCTCAGTGATGCCCGTATTGACTGGCCTTCATATGAACGAATTGAAGGTAAAATAGCCACTGACTATGTTTGGCCAAAGTTAAAATCATTTTCTGAAAGTAACTTTTGTACACCGGGTTGCATCTTTGTAACACATTCAACCGGTGATTTAGTGGCACGGTATATTATTGATAACCAAGAAACTTGGTTGGAAAATGCCGGATTAGCACCACTGAATATTGTTGCGACCTTTGACATTGCTGGCGCAGGTGGTGGCAGTGAACTTGCTGATGTGGCGGTAAGTGTTGCTGAGGGTACAGAAACGTGGTCTTTTGTCATTGAGGCAGCATTAGAGGCTTGGCTTGGCGGCGATCTTGGCGATGAAATGGGTGTACTTAATGATTTAAAAGTCAATAACGCTAGACAACTTGCACCATTACCTGATGCGAGGATCCCACGTCTACGCTTTGTTGGTGATGCAAGTGAGTATTTAGGGGTTACTAGCCCATTTATTCAAGGTAATGACGACGGTGTTGTTGGTACGCACTCCTCTTGCGGGGCTAATCGCCAAGCAAGATACGGCAGCTGCAGTACCGGTATCGCGTTAAATGGTAAAATAGCACAGCAAGGTAATGCCGTTAATGGTTTTATGCCATACCATTATCCAATGCTTATGGGTAAAGCTTATAGTCATGGTTCGTTACTTGAGCCACAACAGCAAGGTAAAGTGACGGCAGCAAGTAATCAGAAAAACCTACTGTCAGGAGAAAGCATTTACTTTGACACTTATACTAAAACGACTGGCTGGTGGCTTTGGAAAAGTAATTATCTTTATGTTGAAAATTCGAATGATGACAGTATGTCAACGCTCATTTATGACGCGATTCCGAATTAAATAATATAGTTAAGGCTGTTGGTTTTCTAGGTTAATCAAGGAAAATCAACAGTGTCTTGGCAAAAGAGTAAAGCCGTTATGAAAAAAAAATCATTGTTAAAACAACTCAGTGTTATATCTATTATCGCCGTTGTTGTCTGGCTATTTTGGCCATCAATACCGCAACAATTTACGATTGTTAATGACCCCTTGAAAAAAACAATTCCAATTAAGACAACTAGCTTGCCAGAACAGCCGCCAAGTAATAATAGTTCGCTCGCGGCTACAGTTAATAAAATCACTTCAAACGATTCTGCAGTACTCGTTGCACAAGCGTATGCGGCAGAGTTAACTTATCCACCCTATTCACAACCTTTAACGGATAAAGATTTTGACCGCTTAACCCCTAATTTTTTTAATCCCCAATCTATGTTAGTTGACGACAATGGCACTCAAGTAAGCGCCGCATTATCAAAATATCGATATACCTATCCCGAAATCGTTTTTGCGACACTAACCGGTGAAAATATTACCGGCGCAGAGCTACAACTTGTTGATATCAAAACAGGTAAAGTTTTATTGACCAGTCAATTTGAACAGGGTGAAGAAAACTGGCATTCACACTTTACCGGTAAAAGAGATTTGCCACGAGAATTGCAAGCATCGATTAAGGCGAAAATTAATGGTAAGAATATTAATATTACCCTAGCACTTAAATATGTTGATTCAGTTGCTACCCTAGAAAGTTTTGAACCGGCCTACAATGAAGATGCTGATATGGTATTAAAAGCTAATTTGACGACTAGAGAGCAAGGCCTATATAGAATGCGGGCAAACTTATTTGATGCCAATTACCAACCCATCGCCCACTTAGTTAGCAAAGCAAAACTCAATAAGGGCAATAGTCATCTTTATTTAAAAGCTCACCAGTCAGTATTACAAGGCAGGCAAGCGCCATTTTACTTATCAACTTTCTCAATCGAATTAATGTCACCCGCTCCCGGTAAACCAACCAAGTACGGTGATAGTTCAATTGATGAACATCCTATAAAAGATTTTGCAGTCAACAGTTTAAGCGGTTTACCTTATCAAGCTTCTCAGCAGGAACAACAACGATTGCTACTGTTACAGAACATGGCAGAAGGCAAATAGAAGTTTTGATTGATTGATAATTGATAATTGGTAATTGATAGATGAAACGATGTGTTAATGAATCGTTTTAATAGCGCTAATATACCGCAGATAAACAACAGCCAGAGTTTTTGTTAACGTCGCAGTGTGAAACTAAAGTTTAGTTTGATAACCGTTATCAAACTAAACTTATTTATCGATTAATAAGGCGCTAAGGCATCCAAGCGTAGCTAACTTTAGTAAACAAAGTACGTTCGCCACGCCTTAACGTAGTTAAGTCGTCATCTTGATAGCTATTGTCTGAATACCCTAAGAAAAATACCGTCTGTGGATTAAGCTTATAGCTATAAATTAATTGTGTTGATAAATCACTATTGGTCTTCGAATAAGCTGAGATATTATTATCTGGATTTTTATCTACATCGTAGTAAACAACATTTAATTTAAGATAACTGTTCACATCAAATTGGTAAGAAACTCTTAATTCCACTAAGTTCGCATCGTATACATTACCTTGACTGGTATCGAGAGTTTCATAAGTATAAGAAAAATCAATTTCTAAATGACTGGTTGGGTTAAGGCGGGTGTTCGCATAAATTTCTTGATAATCAGCGAGGCGATTATTTTGGTAATCTATTTTTTGACCAAAAGAATAATAAACTTCACCATAAAGGTATCTTGTTGGTTTGATATACGCAAACATAGTCAAAAGCTTTTCAGTAAAGCGGTCGGTATTACCGTCAATAGAGTCATCAAACTCAATTGTTGCAATGCCTCCATTTAATTGATTTAACTCACTTTTACGTAAGCCTATTTTATCTGCATAGGTAAACATAATATCAAATTGTGAAAGTTTAGGGCCATCAATCGTAAAACTTGATGCCAAACTTTTTTCTAGCAACTCACCATTTTCATTGTGTTTAATTTGCCACTGACCTGACAATTTTGCTTCTTGCCAAAAGCTGTCGCCTTCACTGTAAAAGAAACGGTCAACTAACAATCTCTCATCTTGATAATCAGCTTGGGGCATAAAACCTAAATCAGCGCGGAAATCTTTACCTATTTTTTGGTGTTCAGCACTTACCGACCAATACTCCGAGTTGTGCTCATAACTAAGTTTGACCGCTTGGTCGGCAAAATCAGTCGACTCCTCTATTGAATCGTCACTGTTTGAATGAACAACTTGTGCAAGAATAGCATTCGAGTCATCCATTTTATATTTGGTATTGATACCGGCAACAGTATTTTGATAACTATCGGACTTTCTTAAGGTGCTAATTGCACCTAATGAAAATTCTTCAGAAAAGTCGTAGCGATATTTAAATGCGCCAGAGTGGCTTTCTTCATCTAACGATTCTAAACGTGAGCCAGTATTTCCAGGTACAATAAAATTAGTTTCTGTGTCATGACTAATAAAAGCACCATAGGTATGATTGTCATTAGTTCCGGTTAATTTTGCACCATAATCAGGGTTGGCAATGTTTCTGGTATAAACTAAATTAAAGTTTGAAGAGAAATAATCTGAGTTTTCTACAAAGAAAGGACGAGCTTCGCGATAAAACAAGGAATAGGTTTTATTAACGCTAAGTTGTCCGGCATCAGACTCTACTGTCGAAAAATCTGGGTTTACCGTAACGTTTAATAGCGTGTTGGCATTAATACCCCAGCGTAAGTCAACACCCGCTTCGGTGTCGTTATCGCTTTGCCATTCATCTTGTGGGTCGTAAATGTCACGAGTATCATTTTTACTTGCCACTATTGCTGGCGTGATTGTTAAATTGTTACCGGTTTTTGCATCTTTAAAACCTTTTGCTTCAGGTATTTGGCATAACCAACAATCATTGTCTCGGTCGAGCGGTATATGAGATATACGTAGGCGAGAGTCACGAGGGTAGAGACGAATAAATTCAATTGCCCAGGTTTTTTCTTCATCTGTGTCAGCAAAGTTCAATGCATGGTAGGGCACAGCCATTTCAACTTGATAACCACTCGCGGTTCTTTTGCCAAACGATTGCCACATACCATCCCAAGCTGAATTGACATCACCGGTGAGTTCGTTTTTTATTCTATCGATTTGAGATCCATAAGGATTAACAAAAAGTTCATAACTTAATCGTCGATTGTTGTAAGTGTCGAGTTTTATACCCACCACATCGTCTTCGAGTCGTGTATCTCGGTCACCTAGGTAGGCAATTATTTCTTCTGGGTTGGGATCTTGGGCAATAAAAGAGATATAAATGGTCTCGCCATTTTCAAATATTTTTGCGGTGGTTTTAACCGGGCTAGGCTTATTATTCCAAGGGGAATTAACAATGTTGAGTTCTATGGATAATGCCTGAGACCATTCCTCTTCGTTGATGTTGCCGTCTATAGTGACTTTTGTTTTAGCATAAGGTATCGATAAATGATCGATTTTATTGATTGTTTTTTCTTGGGTATTTTGTTCAGCAAAACTATTCTGTGAAAACAGTAAAAATATACTAGCTACTATGGCTTTGTAGCTACTTCTTAACAACAACATTTTCTCTCCAGGGTTACATATTATTATTTTTATATTGTGACTCTGGATAAATTGTGTCAAAAAAATGCAGTTAAAACAATCATTAATTATTCTAGCTCTTTTATTAGCAGACAATAAAAAAGTCGCCAAATGGAGACTTTACTTAAAAGTTGATAGGATTTTTATTTATTTTTACTTCATCCAAGCATAACTAAACTTCATAAAGAGATTACGTTTATTTTGATTTAAGTCGCTAAAATCTTCTTCGGTGTAGTGTCTATCAGAATAGCCTAAATAGAAAACTGTTTGCGAATTCAACTTGTAGGCGTACAACAATTCAGTTGAGACGTTCTTCCTGCTTTGGGTAATATCTTCGGGATCTGTGTAAATATAATTGTTAATATTTCTGTTGGTATTATTATAAATAAAACTAAAACGTAAAAAACTTAACACATTAAATTGGTACGTTGCTCTAAAATCGGTCAATCTTGCAGTAAAGACATTGTTACTGGTCGCATCGACGTTATGATTAGTGGCATCTAATTGATTAAAGGTATGTTTGATATTTAATTCTAAATGCTTATCAACATTTAAGGTTACCTTTGAACTCCATCGTTTAGTGCGGCCAAGACGGTTGTTTCTATAATCAATGGCATCGCCGTATTTAAAGTTACTGTTAAAGTATAGACCTAGCATTGGATTAACTTCACCGAAGAGTGAAAATTGATTTTCGGTAAACAAGGTGGTGTTACCGTCAATGGCTAAAATACTTTTATCTTTTCTTAAACCGACTAAATCACGGTTTGAATAAGAAAAGCGGAAGTATGAATTCATACTTGAATTTAGTTGAGCGTTGATATCAAATTCTTTTTCAATCAATTCATTATTGTCGTTATGGGTGATATCCCAATCAGAATATATTTTAAATTTCGTCCACCATTCACCTGGTTTCGCATACCACTTTCTATCACCACCAACAGAAAAACGCTTGTAGTCAACATTAGGAATAAAGCCTAAATCACCACGAAAACCAGAATTTTGCTGATCGTATGTTACGCGGTAATACCAGTCTCGGTCATTGTGAGAATAGCTGGTTTTAAATGCGCTACCACTAAACTTATCATCTTTTAAGGTCCGTAAAACCTGCTCATTGTAATCACATTGACTATAGCCACAGTCAATGTTTTCTGGTGGCGCATAGCAATTGTCTGACTCACTTGAGTCGTCGCCATCATCGGCATTACAAAATTGCTCAAATAAGTTATCAGGATATTCTGTAGTTGAATAAAGCGCTTGAAACTTAAAGACATCAGCCGTTGAAAGTCTAATTTGACTGCCGACACTGTGTACTATATTTTGATAATCTTCGGCAGTACGTATGGTACTTACGGTCCCCATAGTGATGTTTTCGTTAAAATTGTAACGATAGCGAAAAGCGCTTGCTTTTGATTCGCCTTCGATGCTCGCTATGGAAGAGCCTCTATTACCGGGGATTAAAATATTGGTACTGTCGTCATCGGTGACAAATAAACCAAAGGAGTGATCATTTTCTCGACCGGTTAATTTAGCACCGTAGTTTGGTGAGTTAATATTTCGGGTATAAATCAGGTTATAATTTGAATCAAAGTAATCAGCATTATCTAGAAAGAAGGGTCTTTTTTCTTGGGTGAAAAGTGTAAAGTTATTATTGATATTTAACTGAGCATTATCTGTTTCAACCGTTGAAAAATCTGGATTAATTGTGGCATTCAACACCCAGTCAGGTGTTATTCCCCAACGAACATCTAAGCTAGCTTCTGTGTTGGTTTCACTCTGCCAATCCTCATTATTTTCTCTTTCTTCATTAACGCCGGTAACGAGTGAAGGCGTAACGGTTAAGTTATCGCCTTGTTTTGCCCCCGTAAAGCCTTCAATCGTGTGAAGTTGGCACAACTCACAGTCGTTATCTCGTTCAAGGCGGACGTTTGAGAAACGAAAAAATTCGTTTCTAGGATAAAAACGCATTAATTCAATGCCCCAATCTTGTAATGATGATTTTTCAGTAAAGTTAAGCATACGAAGGGGTAAAGCCATTTCTACGATATAGCCTTTATCGTTAATTATTCCTGCACTGTCCCAGATGCCATCCCAAGAATCACTTTCACTTTTCGTTATTTCATTTTCGATACCGTCGATTTGAGAGCCTAAAGGGTTGACTAAAAATCGATAAGCCGAACGTTGGTCATTATAAGTGTCAATTTTTATGCCAACGACATCGTCACCCCATGATTGATCTCTATCGCGGTAAAACGCTCTAATTTGGCTTGGGTTGGGATCTTGAGCAATAAAAGCAATATAGAAAGTACCGCCATCTTCCATTAATAGTGCTTCGGTATGAACTTGACTAGGTATATTGTCGTATGGACGAGTAACGTTATTGATTAATATTTTTTTTGCATGGCGCCATTGTTTTTCATCTAATTTAGCATCTATGGTTATTTTACCGGAAATCCTTGGGATTTGGGTTGACTGTTGTGCGCTGGCTTTACAATGAAAAGAAAATAATAAAGTGGAAATAGTCAAAATATGGCTGAATTTGACAGTGAACATTGATGCTCCAAAGGAAAGTGTTTGCACAAAGTTTATCTTCAATACTGACGGTAAACTTAAGTAATAGATTTACCGGCGATGGTGAAGAAAGTTAGAGTTTCTGTCAAAGGAATTACGATAACTTGTATAAGGAATACGATTAATGGTTTTTTCTAACATTTTTTGCCTGACTAATCGTAGAAAATTTAGCTCGAATCTATAAATATTCTCCTGCATAATGGAATGCCTGTTATCTAGTTCTTCATTATTATGCCATTTACTTTACTCGATATTCTTGCCTTTATATGCTTTGTAACTTGTTGGATTGGTTACACCTGGTTTGCTCGTGTTAAGGCAAAAAACACTGATTGTATCGCCAAATGTCTTCATCAACATAGAATTCATTGGATGAATGAGCTAATGACGCGAGATATTCGTGTTGGTGAAGCTGCGCTGTTAGCAAATTTGGAGCGAAATATTGCTTTTTTTGCTTCAACAACTTTACTAGTTTTAGCCGGTGTATTGACTCTATTCGCTCAAGTCGAACGTTTAGAAGCGGTGATAGGTTCAATTCCCTATGCCGATTTTCCAAATCATGTGGCGATACAATTAAAATTAGGTGTACTAGCTTTTATTTTCATTATGTCATTTTTTCAATTTACTTGGTCTATGCGACAGTATGGCTTTTTAAATGTCATGATTGGAGCTGCGCCTTATGATGAATTAGGCGAAAATGAAAACTTGCGTGCCTATGCAAAACAAATGGCAATAGTGCAAGACCAAGCGGCACATTCTTATAATTACGGATTACGTTCTTATTATTTTTCTATTGCGGCAATGTGTTGGTTTTTTCATCCTGCGTTATTTGTTTTTGCCAGTTTACTGGTTGTTTATACTTTATTTTATCGTGAATTTAGATCCCGAGCAGTAAAAGCTATTACTGCCGCACAAGAGCACCTGAGAATAGAGCATACAAAAAAGCGCGGTCATGATATTGATGAGTAAACATAATTACTCTACTTATTCAGTGCAAGATTTTGACAATTTTGATTGTTTGAAAATATCAAAATGGGTCTACCTAGCTTTGATTTTTATTTTACGGGGTTATGTCGTTTGGCTAATGTCAGTAACCAATATGAAAGACCGTGTTGGTATTATTCAATGGATATACCCTGAAACATCATTGTTTTATTTAAGTTTAGGCTCTGGTGCGTTAGGTGTCTTTGTTGTCCTTGTCTTAAGCTTACGCCGGCCAAATGCGAAAGACTGGGTTAAAAAATCATGGCGCCATGGTAAGGGGATTCTCACTTTTGCCTTACTTTTTGATTTGATTATTTGCTTAGTTGGCTTTTTTTATTGGCATTTACTGTCATTAGCATGGTTAACCACCCAAGCTCTTATTGTTGGAGCGCTTATAATCATGTTAAATCTCAGTAAAAAATTTACAATAAATATTACTGAGTTTCCAGAGCCACTTCCTGACCCAAAAAAAAGGTGATGAAATCACAATGAATAACGAACAAGTTGTAAAACAAGATGAACGATTAATTATATTAGATACAGAAACAACGGGTATTAATCCTAGGGAAGGGCACCGAATTGTTGAAGTAGGCTGTGTTGAAATGATCAACCGACAGTTAACTGGCCGTAGTTTTCACGTTTATATCAATCCATTGTTTGAAATGGATCATGAAGTTATCAATATTCACGGATTAACCAATGAGTTCCTTCGTGATAAACCTTTATTTAGTCAAGTTGTTGATGACTTTATCGAATTTATTAAAGGTGCACGCCTTGTTATTCATAACGCTAAATTTGATATCGGTTTTATGGACAATGAATTTGCTTTATTAAAGCGAAATATTCCCAACACTCGTGATATGTGTACGATCATAGATACTTTGCATGTTTCAAAAGATGAATTTGGTTCACCAAAGACTCTTGATTATTTAGCGCGTTTCTATCGTGTCGATAAATTAGTTGATCGCACTTATCATGGTGCGTTAATCGATGCTCAACTTTTAGCGTTTGTTTATGTAGAGATGACGCGTAAGCAATCTGTGTTAAATCTATCAGCAGGTAGCGGATCAGGTGACAGTAATGCTATTCGTCGTTTACCCACTCAACGAACAAAATTAAAGGTTATCCAAGCTTCTGCCGATGAACTTATTAAGCATAGTGAAAGATTAGCGATTGTTGCTGAAAAAGGGAGCGAACCAATATGGCCCAAATAGGTCAGTCAAAACTTTTTATTATCATAGTAGCAGCCACTTTATTGATATCTATACCAAGTTATGGACAACAAACCAAAATTGATTATTACCAATCAGATAATGTTACCAATGCAATTCCTTATTTTGAGAATCGTTTTAAAATAGATGCCTTGCTTGAAGAAATAACTCTGTTATTTTATCGAAGAAGTGGCACGCCACCCATCATACTTGTGCGCCCTGATGGCACAAAAATTAAAATTAATAATTTACCTAAAGATAAAATTACTTGGTTTGATGATCGTACTTTTGATTTAATCACCATTAAAAATCCAATGCCCGGCCCTTGGCAGGCTATTGGTGATATTTTACCGCAAAGCCACATTATGGTTGTCACTGATGTCACTATTAAAGTTGACCCCTTACCTGAGGTTATCCTCTCGGGAGAAACCTTAAAAATTGAAGGTCACCTTTATAACGGAGAACAAGCTATTGATGATCCACTCTTTCGTGACGTTATTAACCTCAATGTAGATTTTTTTAGTACCAACAATTCTGCGTATGATAATTTTGGTGCTGAACCCATTAAAATAGCGCAGTTTCGTGATGATGGCCGTGACTTAGATGAGTATGCCAAGGATGGTGTGTTTACTGGCGAATTTGAACTTGCTTTTGCTCCGGGTGAATGGCTACCTATTTACTCTGTTATTATGCCGATGGCTACTCGAGAGTTACGACAAAAACCCATTATTTTGCAAAAGACACCAATTACCATTTCTGTTGAACCCGTAATGGAAGTCGGGAAGTCTCACAAGGTCATCTTTACTATCGACCCTACTTATGTAGATGTTGATAGTGTTTTGTTTCAAGGGAAAGTTATTTTTCCAGACCGTCAAGAAGTACCATTTTCTATCCTGGAAGAAAAAGGTAATTTACGTACTTACGAACTTGCTTACACCGAGTCAGGTATTCATCGTATAAAAGTGAGTGTTTTTGGCAAAACAATTAACGACCGCGAATTCCGTTTAGTGTTAGAACAATTTACCTTTAATGCAGAAAGTAAAGTGGGCTTAGTGATGCCGACCTTAAATGCTAAGGGTGAAGTGACATCACCCCCTGTAGACAAAGCGGATGTTGTTATTACCGATAAAATTATACTAGCAGAGGAAAAGGCTAAACAATTAGCCATGCAGTTGCAAGAAGCTAAAGTCGAACAAGAAAGGGCAAAAAGTGAAAAAGATCTACAAACTTATATTATTATTGCTGTTGCAAACGTCGGAATAGTCCTTATTGCGTTAGTCTTTTACTTTATATCTCGCCGTAAAAAGAACAAAAAATGATGAGTAGCCAATTAAATAAAGCCATTTTTGAATGTAATTCAGCCGTATTGTACATCAAACGTGCATACAGTTAATTATATTAAAAAAGTGGTTGACTGCTCTGCGTCTTAACCGTATTATCTCCGCCGCATTCAACGACTTGTTGAAGAATGTGTTGATTATAAAGCGGAGTGGTAGTTCAGTTGGTTAGAATACCGGCCTGTCACGCCGGGGGTCGCGGGTTCGAGTCCCGTCCACTCCGCCAATTAATCAAAGGTTAAGCACCTAGTTTTACTAAACGTTTAAAGCAATACAGCGGAGTGGTAGTTCAGTTGGTTAGAATACCGGCCTGTCACGCCGGGGGTCGCGGGTTCGAGTCCCGTCCACTCCGCCAACATTGTTTAAGTAAAGAATAAGGTTTGAATGACCTAACAATAAAAGGCGTGACATCTTTTATTATAACATTCAAAAGCAATACAGCGGAGTGGTAGTTCAGTTGGTTAGAATACCGGCCTGTCACGCCGGGGGTCGCGGGTTCGAGTCCCGTCCACTCCGCCAACATTGTTTTAATTAAGAATAAGGTTTGAATGGCCTAACTATAAAAGGCGTGACATCTTTTATAATAACATTCAAAAGTAAAATTACGGGTTTAAGTACCGTCTACTTATGTAGTAAAACTTGAAGAGAGCAATACAGCGGAGTGGTAGTTCAGTTGGTTAGAATACCGGCCTGTCACGCCGGGGGTCGCGGGTTCGAG
>NZ_JACGVZ010000019.1:0-87918 GCF_014077465.1 Colwellia sp. BRX10-4 | reverse complement strand
AAAAGTATGTTATGTTTTATCATGCTAGCCTCTGTTTGATAATGTTGACACATATATTATGGCTCTGGTTTGTAAAACTAACCCACATTTAGAGGCTAGCACCTTGTGGGGAGTCATTGTGTCTAGCTAACTACATCAATCATCAACAAGGAAGAGTCATGAAAAAGTTTATATTGTTAGTATCTATTTTATTGTGTACGCAATTATCTTATGCAAATACAGGTTCAGACAATGAACCCTTGCATAAAATAGTTAAAGATTTTGAGAGTGCAATTACAACCAAAGATAAATCTAAATTTCTTGATTTGTTTTACGAAGGTACAGTTTCTTGGGTTGGAGTTTCATCTAACAATGATTTTAAAACAGCTAAAAGTAGAGCTGACGCAGCAATAGCAAAAGGTGAACGAGCTAGGATGCCTATGAAGAATTTTCAAAGTGATCCTGAAAAATTCATCGATGGTATTATTGCTCGTGTTAAAGCGCCTAGAGAAACTTTCGAAAATATAAAAATTCTACATGACGGTGAAGTCGCAACAATATATTTTGATTATGAGTTTTACGACGGTGAAGTAAGAAAAAATTGGGGCAAAGAGAGCTGGCTACTTGTTAATACTGAGAAAGGTTGGAAAATTAATTCAGTTATTTTCTCTATCACTCGCGGCTAAAAGTTAGCTAACAAGTACTTCAAACGGAACAAAAACAGTTGGTTAGGTTCCGCTTCGCTTCACATTATAACCAACTATTTTTGTCCGCTTAAGTGGGCGTTAGAAAGCACAGGTAGTATGCATATGAATCTTGAAGACTTTCCTTTAGCTTGGAGATGGACACAATCTTCACATGCTAAGTTACCTGATAATATTCTTTGTGAGCTTCATCCTTATGATATTGAATCAGCCCAACTATTAGCAGCGTCTCGACTTACACACTTTCCTGCTGGTGCAACTAGACATAATTCATCTGTTGCTGATGAGCCCGTGAAGGATTGGTTAAAGCAACTTGCAATCAGTTCGCAACGAGTTACTATTTTGTGGGATCAAAATACAGCACTTAATCTACCTTGGTCTGTATTCTGTGATTATTGGGATGATTTTTGTTATCCCTCTAGTGATGATGCTGACCTATTTTTAGAAAGTGGTCAGTTATTTTTACGCTGGAATCACTATGAAGTTTTTGAGCACGATCCAAGTGCTATCTAACAAGGCGCTCAAGAGGGAAAATTTCCAGTTTGCTGTTTTCACTCCGTTCAACATTTTAGCAAACTATAAATCTCCCCTTAGCGGGTCTAGCAGTATAATCAAAATTGGTTATCAATAATAAAGAGGTTTTATGTTTTCAGGTTTGGTCACTATAATGGTCTTTATGATCGGCGGTGCAATTGCTTTTTCTTACAAAAAGCCTGCTGCTTACAGATTACTAATGAATAAGTTTTTTGATTGGTTAGGATTTATTGCTTTTGGTGCTCTTTGTTTATGCTCTGGTATGGATCTTACTGTTAGGCATTTTGAAATAGATATTAAAGATTTTGGTGTATATTCATATTTAATACCTGAATTTCGTTATTTGTGGGTTATACCACTAGCTTGTATTTTGCTGTATTTTTCTTTCAGTGCATTGGGTCGCTTAACTCAAGAATTACAATCAACGGAAGAGTAATATACTGCTAAGCCATTCAAGCAGGACAAATAACAGTTGGCTATTTGCTCCTTCTTTAGCCAACTATTATTTGTCTCTTAATGGGGCGTTAGCGATACAAAATCTAATCCAACCTATCTAATTAGCTGTAATAGCTAATGTCTCTTTTGTGGCAATTGCGGACATTAAGCTTTTGCAAACTCAGGAGCATATTTAGGGCAATATTAGCCAAGCTTTTCTACTTACTTGTGGGGCTGGTTTAAGCTCATACCTGCCAGTCGACTTCATTCTAAACTCCAGCTTGGAACGATCTTTAGATAGTTTGAAAGGCATTTTATCCTCAAAGCTTAACTCACAATACGAGGTAAAAACCCCTTATCTGTTATGAAGGTATTCCTACCAGAAGCTTTTGCAGTATATAAATGCTCATCAGCTCTTTTTAGAGCTGCTTTAAAGTCTTCATCATTACTGACTTTGGTATAACCAATACTTACGGTGATATTTTTGTTATCTGGTAGAAATGAGAAATTAAGTATCGCGATAGCTTGTTGTAATCGTGAAGCTAGTTTATGCATCCCCCTCTTATCAGCACCGGGCGTAATGACGGCAAACTCTTCACCACCTATTCGGCCTAATGTGTCTTCTTTTCGTAAGCAGTTAGCCATTGCTTGGGATACTTGTTTAAGGACTTTATCTCCAGCATCATGACCATAGGTATCATTGATTGCTTTAAAGTGGTCTAAATCTAACATCATCACACCAACATCATAGGATAACCGTCGTGAGCGGTTTAATTCTTCGTTTGCTGCTTGGAGAAAAGCGCCTCTATTAGTAACGCCCGTTAGGCTGTCAGTATATGCAAGTTTTTCTAATTCAGCAGTACGCTCAGCTACAACTTTTTCTAACCCTGTAGAGTGCTTATGCACCTGTTGTCCCATCTCACTAATAGCCGATTTAAGCTTAACCATCTCGTTACTGCTGCCTTTGTCAGCCTCCAATGCAAGCGGACTGAATGATGATTCTGGCTTGAAATTATTTAACCAGTTAGATATTTCATTTAAATGACGGATTACCAATTTATGGATGATAAAGAGGATAAAAATGGAAACAAAAAAGGTCTTAATAAACTGAGAGATAAGAATGATGATGAAATCATCCTTGATTTTTCGTTTTACTATGTCAGTAACAATTTGATATTCAAAAGTTCCTACAGTTCCAGTTCGACCCGAATATTCAAATTGTAGTTTGATCGACGTTTGATGAGCCTCTATGTCTTTTTCACCTAAAAAGACCATTGTATCCCCATTTTCATTCTTGATAGTTATAGATTTAAAAAGGCCAATCCGCATCAAATATATACCTATATCATTAGCTTTTGTAGCATTGAGTTCCCAAAGAGCCCTAGCCAAAGAAGGTGCATTTGTTTCAGCTAATTGTTGAGATATTGTTTGTAATTCTTCTGTCTCTTTTTGATAATTCAGTGACAATTGGACAGCGGTAATTATTACGGTAAATAACCCGCTAAATAATAATATTCGAATCAATAATACTCTTGATAATCGACTGGTATTTATTAACCTTGAGAGAAATGCCACATTACGTCCCTATAACTGCAATTGGTAGAAAGTGGTAACATTCTAATAGAATGCAGATAAAGTCAATTATTTGTACAAACAATTAAATTTTGGTTCTTAGTTTATTATCTTTAGGGGTAGTGCGATATAATTAACGTTCAATTAAGTACCTATATCCGCAATGTTTAGGTTTGATCGCATTCAGGTTTAACTGTTTATTGGCAAAAAATAATCATCATGACGCGAGTAACTTCATCCATTTTGAACGTCAATTATCAGGAAAGGGCTAATTCAACATGGTTTTAAGCCATGCCCGCTGTAGATCAAAACATAAAAAAATTTCAGTATAAATTCTCAAATGCTAATGTCTTCAGTGTGGCAGCTACTGACCTTAGAGTAGTCCGTTGTATAAATTTTTAGTTTTGCTTTAAAAAATTGCTATTTCAAAAGATATCCTAACGACAAGTAAGTGCCTTTCCTGACATTAACTATGGTTTGTTCTTTAGGGTAATATTAGCCAAGATTTTCTGCTCACTTGTGGGGCTGGTTTAAGCTCATTACTGCCAGTGGAGTTTCATTTCAGAACGCTAACTATTGCCACAGATAAGCCCTTTCTTTAATGAAAAACTGACCTAATAATAGACAGTTTAGATATTTAGAGCGGACGTTAGAGTAGCTGTCTTTATAGACAAAGAATTGAAATGGTTTTTTGTCATATAGTTGATATGAACTACGCTCGTCGAATAACGCAGCTTTATAAGCAAAAGAGCATCGCCCAATCTGGAAGATGCTTTTAGAAGATTACCGACAACATGGGTTTACTTAGGCATACCATCGATAATAATTAATCTCGATAGGCAAACACAGTAGAAGTAGGATTATTTCTTAAATCGACGTGATGCTAAACCCATTATACCTAGTGCAAAAATAGCAAGTGTCGATGGTTCTGGTACACTGGTTGTCGCTCCGGCATTTTCCGCGAAGTTTCGCACAGCTTTACTATAAGTAGTAGTATCGTCTGCCCACATAGAAGACTCTCCCGATGAAAGGTTGTTTCCATTTGATACGTATGCAATATCCCCTAAACCTAAAGAGCGTAACGTCCACGAATAACGATCGCCATTATCTGCAGCCACAATCCCTATAGTATCTGTCCCCAATTGTCCAAAACTATCACGGTCAGTAGTTTGTGTGCCTGTAGTTGTAGGTATTAACCCACGTATGTCAAATAACCCTGTGGTTAGACTCGATGCTATATTAGAGATAGCGCCAGGATTAAAACCACCATCAGTAACTGCTCCACCACTCCCACCTAAAAACTGCATTAATCCTACATCATTTGGTGATGCTACGCTATCATAGCCAGTCACAAACACATTGCCGCCTGCAGTTACATAATTACTTAAATTGTTGAACATCCCAGAATCATTATGGTACCCACCTCCACCATTACCAGTTGCGCTCCAATATATAGCATCATATGCATTCAAATTTCCTAATAATGCAAGTGTTGAACTACCAGAATATTGATTTAGACTAATATCTACAGTGTGTCCTGCATTTGACAACACACTGGCTATTGATGAATCAGTCGAATTATCGGAAACAAATAGGATCATTCCTGCGGTAGCAATATTTGAAAACGCAGCTGAAGCAACAATCAAGCCTGATGTTAAAGTTTGTGACAAATTAAATTTCATTATTATTCCTTTTTATTTTCTTTCCATTAAATATGGTAGGTAATTGTGAGTTTATTGTAATTAACTGCTCCGACATAGCAAAAAACATACCAAAATATTAATCCGAAGGAATTTCAATGAGATGGCAAATATTCGGATTTAATTAAAGTAACAATGTAAAATAAACTGACACTCACCATATCTAGCCCCTTGATATATCAACATTTTATTACATTTGTATTATTTATTATTGGTCGGCTACAAAAATACCATGACATGATTGAATTAATACTTAAACATCTATGAATATTCAAAGTAATAGTGTGTGAATTATAGTAAGTATCCGATTAGTGGTGTCATTGATTAATACTAAATAGTGCTGAATTTATTGTTCAATACCTAAACATCAATACCTAGTTGAAAAAATAGTCTGTTCATTATATACAAGCTGGTTTTTAATCATTTGTTTTAGCTTAAAAATCATCTGGCATAGACCATAAAGCTGAAAGTTTACATTCTCGCTGGCAATATATAGCGCACTAAGTGATCGTTAATAATTCAAGAGTGACTGTCGGCAATGGTGGCTTAGTTGTCTGTCAAGATAAGGTAGTTCTACGTATTCTTAACACTGCCAAAAAGCTATCGATGCTAATGTCAGCTAACGTATCTAAGTGAACATAAACTTGCCTAATTTTGAGGACTGATTTAGGTCAGCAGGGTGGTATTAATTAGCCTTGTTATCGCAACCAGAAAGCCTTCTTTTAGCTAGGAGAGGAAGTTATATTGATGAAAGTATATGTCAATAGTACTCTCAGCAATGTCATTAAGCCGATTATTAAGTGACTTTTCATACCTGGCAATGTTTTCATTTTTCTTGCATCATTTTTTGAAATAGTGATATGCTTTTATTGCGCATGACGAGCGCGGCACTACCGAGCCGAAAAACGAGATATGTTTGTCAGTATTTTTTAGAAAAACATTACATAATTTAATATATTCACTGTCTATTTTGGTGTGATTTAACTATTTGTGTTCGAGTATCGGTAGCAAAGCGACACACAAGGAATAGTAAAATGACAACTGAACCCACAAAAGAATCCTACCGCCCGTTAATTGAAATTGAGCGCTTAGAGCCTTATTTAAAATTCCCTTCGGGGTTAACCATCAAGCAAGCTAAACAAAATGCAAAAGCATTAAAAAAAGCACAAAACATTTCACAAACTGAAGCAATGAAAATTGTCTGTTGGGGGAATGGTCTTATTGATGTTAAGGATTATAGCCAATCAATTGATAAGCTCGTTTCAAACACATTTGGACGTAGCAGTAAATCGTTTGGGTTTATCAAAAAAGCAGAGGAAATAAAGGGCGTGTGGTGGTATAAAAACGACGATGAGACAGAACACTATGAGTCTATCGTAACTAGTACTACCTCATTAAATCGCTATAACGAAGATGAAGAGGCTAATCAATTCATTACATGTTTAGTTGAACACCTTAACAATGAAAATGAACAAAAGAATAAAGAAGCCCGTTTTTTACAAGCGGTAAGAGATTGCATTGCTTTCTTGGGGCATGATTTTTATCGAATTTATGGCGGGAAATCACTTGCTAGCATTGAAAGTATTGACGATATAGATATTAATGTTGAAAAGTTACTGTTTGATGGGAGTGGCTCGGGTGGCTCTAAATTAATGAGTTATGCATTAGCAAGTTGCTACAATTCGTTATATACCGCACGATTACTCATGCAAGAAGCCTTAGAAATAAAGTTTAAAAACGATGAGCAAGGCCAGTTTGATATATCAAATAAAGAAGGCAGAGAAAACCTAGCGTCTTGCGTTAATGATTATCAAGAATTTGGCGTTATGTGTTACAACCTAGATAAGCCGAATAAGGATATCATCAAGCGCCTTTTAGATAATTATCACGGCTGGTAAAAAAACCTTTTAGTAGCATTTTAAACTGTTACTTATCACATTCCCCCTTTGGGGGAGATTTCGCCTTAGAGTATGTAATTTAAAAATAATTTTCTAAGGCGGAAAGGGGCACAAAACGAGATAGCTTTTATGGTTTGCCTGTTCGCTATATAAAAATAAAAAATTGAGACAAATTTTATCAGCTGGCTTTATAACTGTAATTTATTTGTTTAAATAATGTGCTAGTTAATGTTAGAAAGTTGATCTGTTATTTAAAAAAAAGGCTCCCTTTTTACGTTTGTTATAATTGTTCTGGTATAGGTCTTTCGTTAAATACTATTACCTAAACTAACCAAATATGCATCTGAAAAAAGCACCTTTCGCACGAGTGAGATAAACTAAATCTCCGCCGTGATTTATCATAATTTGTTTAGAAAGACTCAAGCCAATACCCGAGCCTTGCTGTTTGGTGGTAAAAAAAGGGACAAAAACCATCTCGATAACATGTTCGCTTATACCTGTTCCATTGTCAGCAATTTCAACATAAAGTTGTTGAGCTTTATTTTGTGCAACGGTTATTGAAATTTGATTTTGTTCTTGATAATTACTCGCTAAATTTAGCTGTTGATTACGCTGTGATTTTATCGATTCTATCGCGTTTTTAATCAGATTTATCAGGACTTGCTCAATTTGAGCACTATCTAACATAACTAATTGTTGGCTTTGTATATCTATTGTTAGCTTAGTATCGCATTCAACAAGTTGTTGCCTGTGGAGCATTTCGATTCGCGTTAATATAGTGGCTAAATGCGTAGGCAGCAAATTTGGCATAGGCAAGCTGCTAATTTGTCGAAAACTCGCGATGAACTCACCTAAGTATTGGGTACGAGAAGCTAAAGTATTTAGTGCTAAGATTAAGTCCTGTTTATTTTCTTCATCAATAAAGCTCAGATTTTTTGGGATCATCCCCTGACACGTTTGTGCAATAGAAGCTAATGGGGTTATGGTATTCGCCACTTCGTGAGTCAGTACGTGAGTTAACCGTTTATAAGCTTGTTGCTCTTTATTTAGCAACAATTCATGAATTGATTGTAAAGTGACGATCTTACGCTCTTCTCCTTGGATCTCAGCAATGCTTACTTGTAAGGTTAAGGTGTCTTGCTGCTCGCCATGTAGCCATTGCACGGTACTGTGCAAGTTCTTTTGCGCGTCTGAAATTATTGTACCAATATGATTTAGCTCATTTAAATGGCTGAAAGTTTTACCTAATAACCGAGCAACCGCTGGGTTAGATTCAATAATATGTCCTTGGTCGTCGCAAACGATAACGGCCAAATCTACATGTACTAGTAAGGCTTTTAAAAAATCGCTTTGTTTCTCGGCAGCAAATCGTGCCGATTGCATTTGTTGTTTTACCCCCTCAAAATGCTGACGCATTGGATGATGAGTACTGAATCCCAGCGTATTATCGCCATTAGCGAGTGATCTAACAACTTGTATCAGTTGTTGATCTTGGCGTTTAAAAAGTGTCAGTAACGACGCCATAAATGTTATTGATAAAACGAGCACCAACAGCAAAGTCGAAGACACGCCAATAGTCATATATATACTCGTAAGTAGTGCGACACAAGCCAGTAAAGCGACAAGGTTAATAACCAATAATAACCAAGGCCGATTGTTTATAAAATTCATAAAATATAGCTCATTTAATTAAGTTATAGGGGGAAGAATAATTAAAGGTCATGCTTTTCTAGGCGACGATACATAGCACCTCGCGTCAATCCGAGTGCTTTTGCTGCTTGGCTGACATTTCCCTGATGATGTTTCAGCGCTGCACGCACAGCACGTTGCTCTAATATGTCTAAATTGAAGCAATCATAATCAGTCGTATCTATTTCATTATTTTCCTTTGTAGTATTTATTTCTTCAAGTTTTTCAGGTGTTTTTTCCCCTACCACTGAACAAACATCTAAGACACCACAATCACTTAAAATAACCGAACGTTCAATAACGTGCGCTAATTCACGCACATTACCGGGCCAAGCGTAATGACATAACAGGCTCATATCGTCGGGTTTAATTGACAAATCTCTTTTATATTTTCGGCTAAAATGATCAAGGTAATATTCAGTAAGTAAAGGGATGTCATCAACTCGCTCACGCAATGGTGGCAAGCGTATTTCTACGGTATTAATGCGGTAAAGTAAGTCTTGTCTAAAACGATTTTCACCAACAGCTTGTGGTAAGTTTTCATTGGTCGCGCAAATAAGTCGAATATTAACATCTATCGGCTTTGTACCACCAACAGGAGTGACTTGACGATTTTGCAATGCAGCTAATAAAGTTGCTTGTTGATTCAAAGGCAGGTTGCCCAACTCATCTAAAAATAAACTGCCTTCGTTGGCGAGTTCAAATCGCCCTGTTCTATCAGCCTTAGCATCAGTAAATGCGCCTTTTTTATGTCCAAAAAGTTCACTTTCAAATAGGCTTGAAGCGATTGACCCCATGTCTAGACTAATAAATGCTTCATCACCTCTATTACTTGCTAAGTGTATTGCATGCGCCGCTAATTCTTTTCCCGTTCCGCTTTCGCCGGTAATTAAAATGTTAGCATCTGTTTTAGCCGCTTTTTCAATGGTGTCGAAGACTTGTTTCATCGCACTACTTTTACCTAAAAACTCAAAGTTTTGCCCTTTCAGGGCGTGATTTAATCCTTGGGTTTGTCGAGTAAGTTTGTCTACTTTTTGTTTATCTTTAGCATGCGCGAATGCAGCAGCGATCACCGCTAAAAGTTGTTCATTTCTCCAAGGTTTGGCGATAAAGTCAGAGGCTCCGGCTTTTATAGCATCAACTGCTAATTGAATATCACCGTAAGCCGTCATCAATACAACAACCAAAGATGGGTCTTGTGCGAGTATTTTTTTGAGCCAGTAAAAACCTTCCTGACCACTAATAGCATCATGATTAAAGTTCATATCGAGCAATATTACTTCTATTTTTTGCTCGTTTACCACTTTCTCAATGTCAAAAGGGTTATCTGTTGTTAACACAGTTTGATAATGTTGCTTAAGCAATAACTGAGCAGCAATCAAAATATCTAGGTTGTCATCAACAATTAAAATTGAGCCTGCTTGCTTCATTTCGTCTTCCACTTTTTAAATATTTTAAGTCTACCTTACATTCAATAAACCCGTCTACTAATTAACTGTCCATAAATGGACATCAATCTCGCTTATGTACTATAACCGGACACTACAAAAAAACAACGACTCTCGACGAAATTAATATAACAAACTGTTTTAAATAGAAATAATTTTTAAATCCATACATGGCATAAGACTTGTAATGATAGCCACAGTTAGAAACAAAAATACCTCTTAAAGCTAAACGATAGTGAAGAGGAACAAATGATTTAGATACTTTAGGTGAATAACGTAAATGGGTAACGTAAATGGGTAACATAGATGGACAACATTGATGGATAAGAAAATAATCAGATCTCCGTTACGAAAATATTTTAAACATTGTCTGTACGGCGTGATTTTGTTAACTATATTTGTTGTTGCTTATAGCTTCAGTCAATCAACTGATGGCGGACGTAGTCAAAATTTAGCTATAAACACTCTCACCATAAGCCCTGTTATTCAAGGTACATTTGTTGATGCGTTAAGTTTGCGGGGTCAAGTTGTACCTAAAACAACAGTTTATCTAGATACAACCGCAGGTGGTCGGGTAGAGGAACGTTTGGTTGAACAAGGTGAATTTGTTAAAAAAGGGCAACCCTTGGTGCGCTTAAGTAACACAAGCTTACAGCTTGATGTAATGGGGCGAGAAGCACAAGTTACAGAGCAGCTCAATTTTCTGCGAAACACTCAAATGAATATGGCGACGAGTCGATTAAATTTACGTCGCGATTTGTTAGAAATTGAATTACAGATCAGTCATTTACAGCGTCGGGTAAAGCAATCATCGACCTTAGTAAGCAAAGGCCTGTTGGCTGAAGACAAACTCGCAGAAGTTGCAGACGACCTTACTTACTATAAAGCCAGAAAAGCACTTACCATGGAACGTCAACAGCAAGAAAACAGCATACGCAAGGTACAGGTTAAGCAATTAGAGGAAAGCGCTGTCATGCTCGAAAAAAATCTAAATTTTGCCCGTGATAATTTAGATAATTTGTTATTTAAGGCTCCTGTTTCTGGTTATTTAAGTGAGCTGAATGTTGATATTGGTGAATCAAAACAGCGTGGTGCCCGCCTCGGACAAATTGATATCCCCAATGAATATAAGCTAGTAATACGCCTTGATGAATTTTATTTAAACCAAGTACAGCGTGACTTAGTCGTTATGGTAGCACTAGAAACGGGTAGTATTATGGCTAAAGTCAGTAAAATTGATAGTCGAGTTAATCAATCACAATTTCAGATTGAGGTTGATCTCCCGACAAACGCTAGCAACATAAAGCGTGGACAAAGCATTAATGTAGAATTGATGTTAGGTGGAGACAAAGAGCAAGCTTTACTCCTTAAACGCGGCGCATTTTTTAGCAATAGTGGCGGAAATTGGGTTTATGTACTTAACGAAAATGGCGACAAAGCTGTTCGAAGAAACATCAGTTTAGGAAAAAAGAATCAAACGTATTTTGAAGTATTGTCAGGCTTAACGCTGGGCGAAAAAGTGGTTACATCAAGCTATGGCAATTTCGATAAAGCTCAACAATTACAATTAAACTAACTTAAATGAAAAACACGATATTAAAGGAATAACAATAATGATTAAAATAAACAAGTTAAGCCGTATTTTCCGTACTTTAGATTTAGAAACAACTGCGCTACACAATATTGATTTAAGCGTAAATGAGGGAGAATTCGTTGCCATTATGGGTCCTTCTGGTTGTGGGAAATCTACCTTGTTATCTATTTTAGGTATGCTCGACTCTCCCACCAGCGGTAGCTTTGAATTTGCCGGATGTAGTATTGCAGGTTACAACGAAAAACAATTGGCACAATTACGTAAAGCCTCTATCGGATTTATTTTCCAAAGCTTTAACTTAATTGACGAACTCACCGTTTATGAAAACGTTGAACTGCCACTACAGTATCAAAAAATTAGTAAAGGTGAGCGTAAGCAGCGTGTTGAAGCAATTTTAAAACGCGTTGGTATTGACCATAGAGCTGATCATTTACCGCAACAGCTTTCTGGTGGGCAACAACAGCGTGTCGCCGTTGCTCGTGCTTTAGTTATCAACCCAAAACTGATTCTAGCCGATGAGCCAACGGGTAATCTAGATTCAAAAAATGGTGATGAAGTCATGGCGATGTTACGTGAACTAAATAAAGAAGGCACCACAGTTATTATGGTAACTCACTCAGAAAAAGAGGGAAATTATGCCGATAGATTAGTGCGCTTACTTGATGGTCAAATCATGTTAGATAAAGCCAATCAGCTGGCACCGGCGGCACAGTATGCTTAGCCAATATTTTTTAACCGCCTTACGGACATTTAAACGACAAAAATTACATTTAATGCTTAATGTTTTTGGTCTGAGTGTTGGTTTAGCTGCTTCTATTTTAGTTGCGCTATACGCCATAAATGAAAGTAGTTATGACCATTTTCAACCAAATGCCGAAAATACTTATCGTATGGTATTTCACGATAACCAAAGCGGTAACGAGTACCTGTTAAGCACCCCAAAAGCATATGAGAAAATAAAGCAACTAGCGGGAGTTGAAGATGTTCTTTATTTAATGCAAACCAAGATGTTTGCTGATGACAAAATAAAAATATCGGAAAACTTTAATCAATTAACCGCAAATTATGCTGTTACAGAAAATATTGTTGATTTTATCACCTTAGATGTCATTTCAGGTGATTTACAACAGAGTTTACAAAAACCGGATCATATTGCTTTAACGGTGAGTGAAGCTAAGCGTTTATTTGGTGACATAAATATAGTAGGGCAAACGTTATTAAGAGCTAAGTCGCATCAACGTCTCACTGTTGGAGCTGTTTTTAAAGATTTAAGGGCTGATAGTCACTTTCATTTTTCATCGTTAACCTCTTTCACCCCCTATAACAACATCAAAGGGAATATCGTTCACAGCTATGTGCGACTTAATAAGACTGATGTTAACAAAGTAGCTGAAAGCATTACTGCGTTAATTGCCGATATTTGGCAATGGCGTGATAACTACTATTACTTGCAGCCGTTAACTGCTATTCATTTAGGGGCTAATTTCAACAATGATATGAGAGTGGGCGGATCAGAAAAAAACCTATCAATCAGTATTATGTTGAGCCTGCTATTGTTACTGATCTCTTCTTTTAACTATATCAATATGAGCATAGCGCAAGCAGGATCACGCGCGAAAGAAGTTGGTGTACGTAAAGTGTTAGGGGTAAATAAATCTCAACTGATCGTGCAATTTCTGACTGAGTCTGTTGTGCTGGTTGTATTTGCCACCTTAATTGCTTGTGCTTTAGTTGAGTTGGCATTACCAAGTTTTAATCAACTAGTCGACCGGCAAATATCGATCAATGGCTGGTCACCGTTTTTAGTACCCCTTATCATAGGTTCGCTTTTTATTGGCCTATTATCAGGTTTATATCCGGCGCTATTTATCTCATCATTCAATGCTAAACGTGTGTTAAGTGGTGATTTTAAACGTGGAAAAACTGCCACCAGAGTACGTAAGTCACTTATGGTGTGCCAGTGTGCGCTTTCTCTCACCTTAATCATCAGTGTGCTGAGCTTAACGCAGCAATTAGCGTTATTAAATAACTTACCAGTTAATTATGAAAAGTCACAACGTTTGGTGGTGGTTGATGCGCCGAGTGAGCAGTTATATAACATAAATGATTTAACACTATATCAGGCTTTGCAAAAATTACCTGGCGTTGCTGCAGTTACGCCCTCTGATTTTTATTTAACAGACAGAAGTAACGCAGGATTTTTCTTAGAATCTGTTCCAGGTATTGACACTGTAAAGACCAGTATGGCTTATGGCGGGGTCGGTTTTGATGCAGTAGCTGCATTAGGATTACAACTAATCGCAGGACGGGATTTTTCCACCGAATTTAAAGCCGATTGGTTTAATGCCCAAAGCGCAACCGTAGCCATTATTATTCCAGAATCTACATTGAAACTTACCGGATTCGCAAGTGCCGACGAGGCGATAGGTAAAACTTGGATATTTTCTGCAGGCCCTGCAAGTAACGTATCAGGTAGAATAGTTGGTGTAATAAAAGACGTAAAAGTCGGTTCAGTAAGACATACCGGCGCACCAGTGGTCTTTGTATGTGGTTTACCTATTGGAGGAAGTTACTCCTTAGTGATTAAAACTAATGAAGTGATAACTTCAAAAGTACGTAATGATATTGCCTCTTTACTCGAGAGAAAATTAGATATGGCACCGGTAGAAATACAAACGGTTTCAGGCAATTACAGTAAACTTTATGTAGAAGATACCCGCTTAGTGAATATGGTTAGAATTTTCTGTTATTTAGCAATATTTTTAACCTGTATTGGCATGTTTGGTTTAGCGGTATTTAATGCCCAACTGCGCAGTAAAGAAGTCGCCATTAGAAAAGTAATAGGCGCCTCAAGTCGCAGTATTGTTGCTTTATTGGGCAAAGAATCAATGCTTTTAGTCTTTATAGCTGTCGCGATTGCCTTTCCAATAAGTTACTTTTTGATTGATAACTGGCTGAGTCATTTTAATGTAAGGATCACGCAATCACTCGGGGTTTATTTTGTTGCTGCATTTGTTGTACTGGTCGTAACTCAGCTAACCATTTTTATTGTGGCTTATCGAACAGCAAATAGTAAACCCGTTAATGTACTACGCAGTGAGTAAGACTGTGCATTACCTGCTGTTAAGCCCGACAGCTCAATTACAATAATTTAAAAGGATTTACATGATTGAACTCACTCTTCTAAACAATATTTGTCGCACTAAAAGTCTAGAAACAGGTGCATTGCGTAATAACAACTTAGCGATTAGTCAAGGTAGCATTGTTGCCACGATAGGCGCTTTACCTTTATTTAGACCATTAGAAGTTGCATAACATGATAGTAAATTATTTTGTTACTGCGTTACGCTCTTTTAAACAACATAAACAGCATTTCGCCCTTAATTTAATAGGACTCAGTATAGGGTTGGCCGCCGCGATACTGGTGGCATTATTTGCCCAAAATGAATTGTCGTACGATAGCCAGCAGCCGGATGCAGAGCGGGTTTTTCGTATTCAACAAGATTTAACTGCAATAGGTATTGAAGTATTACCCTTCTCTAATTATGTTAAAGCTGCGGCAACAAGTAAGAATTATAGTCAAGTAGAAGATATCTTTGCCTTAACTTCGGTTGAATCTAGTGAAAAAGTCATTACCGCTGTTAATTACCAAGGACAAGGTTATAAGTTAGGCGCTATGTTAGGTGCCACCCCAAATATTGAACGCTTTATTGATATGAAAACCTTAGCTGGAGATCTTAAGAATGCCTTGAGTACACCCGACAGTTTGGCATTGAACGAGTCTGAAGCGGTGCGTATTTTTGGTAGTACCGATATCATTGGAAAAGCATTACATCATGTTAAAGGACAATACATTGTACGTGCTGTGTTTGCAGACTTACCAGAGAACACTCACTTTGCGTTTAAGAATCTAGTATATGTAAAACATGACCAAGCAGCTATAAATAATAATAGTTATGTTTACGTAAAACTTGCAGAACAATCAGACCCCAACGACTATGCAAAAGTGTTAACTGAGCAGGCGATCACTGATCGATTTAAAGGTAAGTCTTCTTTAGGTTTAATGCCCTTACTTGATATACACCTAGCAGCAAAGTCTATGGCTGAGTTTAAAAGAGGTGGAGAAAAGCAAGATGTGATGATTTGTATTGGCTTAAGTGCATTATTAGTATTAATAGCGAGTTTTAACTTTATTAATATCAGCGTAGCACAGTCTACTAAACGAGCGAAAGAAGTTGGGGTGCGTAAAGCATTAGGAGCGAGTAAAGCTCAGCTAGTGATTCAGTTTTTGTCTGAATCAGTACTCATCTCGCTATTAGCAACTATCATTGCATGTACGTTAGTCGAAGTTAGTTTACCTAGTTTTAATACGCTGATAGACCGTGAGTTGGTCGTTGATTATACTTCACGTTTCGGTTTGGTGATTGTCGTGGTCTCTATATTAGTGGGGATTTTTGCAGGTTTATATCCAGCATTTTTTATCTCTTCCTTTAGTGCAAAACGAGTGTTAAGTGGCGATTTACAACATGGTAATACAGCGACTATAGTACGTAAATTTTTACTAGTATTACAAGCAGCTATCTCTATTGCTTTGATCATAACTACTATCACCATGAGTCAACAATTAACTCACTTACAAAACCTACCTCTGGGATACGAAACAAAGCAGCGATTAGTGATTTCTGCGTTGCCGACGGAATTAGTCTATGCAAAAGATACAACGTCACTGTTAGATAAACTAAATGATATTAAAGGGGTTGGGCAGTTAACCGTTTTAGGTTCTCAAATAACCAAATCAACAATAAATATTATCAAAGCCACTTGGCCTAATGGTGAAAAAGCAGAGGGGTTCATACCCGTTACTGGAGCGGGTTTTAATATAGTAGATGGGCTTGGGCTAACATTATTAGCTGGGCGTGATTTTAGCCCTGAGTTTGCCAGCGATTGGGATGCTGTAGTTCCTGAACCATTCAATAGAGATATTGGCGCTATCATAACGGAAAGTATTGCGAAACAAGCAGGTTTTAATAATGTCGCAGATATCATAGGTAAAACCATCACAAGTTCAAATCCACAATACCCTGCAAATATACGTGTAGTAGGAGTGGTTGCTAATGTAATCGTTGGCAATGGGCAACAAGGGGCAAAGTTAATGTTCTTATGTGGCTATCCTATTGGTGGTGATACTGAGGTCATAATGACCATAGATACACAAAACGTATTCTATATCCAACAGCAGATAGTTGAGTTATTGGCCGAACATGCCAATATATTCGATCCAAAAATAAACTTACTAGCAGATAACTACAAGGCCGTATTTCGAGGTGACGAGAGAGTATCTAAAGTGGTTTCTATTTTTGCCTCTTTGGTTATATTTCTAACTATGTTAGGTACGTTTGGTTTAGCTTCATTCGCAACGCTACGCCGTCAAAAAGAAGTAGCCATGCGGAAGGTACTAGGTGCATCACGCTTGAGCATAGTAAACCTACTAACAAAAGAGTTTTTGATCCTAGTCGTCATTGGAATTTTTATCGCTTTTCCATTAACTCATTGGCTGGTAGGTGACTGGTTGGCTAATTTTAATGAACGTATCGAACAAGCGCCTTGGATATACATAATTTCCGCCCTCTGTATAGCAATGCTGACTTGGTTAACCGTGGCTAGCCTCGCCTTTAAAGTGGCAAGCACTAGACCTTCACTTATTTTGCGTGATGAGTAAATAGAAACCTTCACTTTTTGCAACGTTAGATTTACAAGAATTTCAAAGGATTATTATGATCATACTACCAAATTTAAGCCGTACTTTACTCACTAAAAGTCTGGAGTTACGTGCATTGTGTAACACCAACTTAACTATTAACGAAAGTGATTTTGTTGCCATCAAAGGTTGCTTAACATGATCGTTAATTATTTTGTTACTGCGTTACGCGCTATTAAAAAAGACAAACAACATTTTTTTCTTAATGTTGCCGGTTTTAGTATCGGATTAGCTGCGGCTATTTTGATGGCATTATTTGCCCAGCATGAATTGTCTTATGACAAACATCAGCCAGATAGTGAACGTGTTTACCTTGCGCATACTGATTGGAGCTCGATAGGATTACAGGCAATTTCACAGAGTAGTTATAGTAATGCCGAAACATTTAAAAACCATAGTCAGGTAGAAGATATATTTAGATTAGTAAAGTCGGAGGATCTCAGCCGACTTAATCTAGGAGGGAGTAAACTAGTACAAGTGGATGGCAATGATTATCGGCTGAAAAATTTTTATAGCGCAAGCACTAATATTCTCGACTTTATTGCCTTAGATATTATCGCCGGTGATATCACGCAGGCCTTAACACAACCGAATCAATTGGTATTAAGTGAATCAGAAGCATTGCGCTTGTTTGGCGAGTCTCTAGTGGTAGGTCGCACCTTAAAACATCAGCAAGGCCAATACACTATCGGAGCTATTTTTAAGGATTTAGCACAGAATAGCCATGTTCAGTTTGATAGTTTGATTCACATGCCAGCTAAGTTTATTCAAGAGGGGCAAGGTTATGCTTATTACAAGCTTTTAGCTAATACCGACATAGCAAGTTTTGAGCAACAATTGACCACTAAGTTACACAAATCATGGGGCCAAGAGGGAAATCGCACGATAACCATGACCTTAATAAACATGGAAGATTTGCACTTAAAAAGCAATGGACCATTTGTGATGAAAGAAGGTGGATCATCGACAGTATTGCAAATTTGCATTGCTTTGAGTGTTATGTTGATCGTGATTGCTAGTATCAATTTTATCAACCTCAATATTGCCCAATCGGCTAAACGTGCTAAAGAAGTGGGTGTTCGTAAGGCCTTGGGAGCAAGCAAATGGCAATTATTGGGCCAGTTTCTAACTGAATCTTTTTTGGTAGTGGCACTCGCAGCATTAATGGCCTTTGCCATGGTGGAAATAAGTTTACCCGCGTTTAATCAAATGATCGATAGGGAACTTAGTTTGGTTTATGGCTCTGAGTTTCTGTTAATAACCAGTATTGTGATTTTAGCCGTGGGTTTGTTGTCAGGTTTATATCCAGCGCTATTTATGGCTTCTTTTAGCGCTAAACGTGTGCTTAGTGGTGATTTTGTGCGCGGAGCTACGGCTGTTTTTGTTAGAAAACTAACCTTGTGTTTACAGGGCGTTTTATCTGTCGGTTTAATTATTGCCGCGATTTCTTTATCTCAGCAGATTAATTTGATTGACAGCCTAGCCGTTGGTTATGAAAAATCATCACGTTTGGTGATAAAAGAGCTACCTTCTGATGCCTTATACACACAAAAAAATAACAGCTTATTGACTGCGATTAGAAATTTCCCAGGGGTTGAGCAAGTAACTCTTTCTAGTCTCGACTTAACCAATGATATTAAAGGTGGCTTATATTTAAGTTGGCCAAATGGGGAAACATTAACTGGCCCTCAACCTACCGTAGCCACAGGTTATTATGCGGTTGAAACCTTAGGACTTACACTGCTTGCCGGTCGTGATTTTTCGCCTCAGTTCAGTGGTGACTGGTACCAGGTTGATGATAATAATAGCACTGTAGGAGTATTAGTCAGTCGTCGCATGGTGGAATTAGCCGGTTATCCATCGCCAGAGTCAGTTATTGGCCTGACATTGATGGACACAGAATCTAAACTTACCGCTAAAGTGGTTGGCGTTATCGAAAATGTTAAAATTGGCTCGGCTCGGCAACAAGCTTTGCCAATATCCTTTAACTTGGGGTTTTACGGCCCCCTTAGCACAGGACATATCATAATTAAGGCGAGCAATGCCAATATGGCTAAGCTACGCAGTCAAGTTCGTCAGCTAATACGCCAAGAATTACATTTAAATGACGTAAAAATAACCACACTTGCTGATGATTACGCCAACGCCCATAAAAACGAACACAGGGCATTAAAAATGGTCACTCTTTTTAGCTTGTTGGCCATTTTCCTCAGCTCTTTAGGCACTTTCGGTTTAGCGTCGTTTGCTACTCTTCGCCGTCAAAAAGAAGTGGCTATTCGTAAAGTACTCGGCTCGTCACGTTTAAGTATTGTAAATTTACTCGCCAAAGAATTCCTCATATTGGTCGTTATAAGTATTGTTATTGCCTATCCACTGAGTTATTGGCTGATAGGCGATTGGCTAGCTAACTTTAATGAGCGTATCGAACAAACAGTTTGGGTGTACTTAATTGGTGCTGCTTTTATTACGGTGATTACATGGTTAACCGTAGCGAGCCTTGCCTTTAAAACTGCCAGTAATAGACCTTCACTTATCTTACGTGATGAATAGTTATTTCATTGAGGTAAATTCAGGTTTATTACTCTAGAGCGATTAGTTTATAACAATCGCTCAATCGGGAAAATATAGTTGGCTAGCGCTCGTTCCTCGAAATTTTAGCCAACTACAATTTTCCCCTTAACAGCCCGAGCTGATATTTTTAACTTTAAAAGGATTAATTAAAGTGCCAGATGCTTTTGAATCAGAATATCTAAAGCCAAAGTTATCAATCACGTTAAATAAACTTGTGTTATTGGCTTGTTTATTTGTGATTGCTTATTTTGGATATGAAAAATATGCTTTTCATAATGCGCAACAAATTGAAGCTTCGATTCTAATTTTAACACCGCAAATTAATGATATTTATTTTTTAGACATGAGATTACTCGGTGATAATTTAGAAAGTAAACAAAAATATAGATTAGCTAAAGTGGTAAGTGTTACTGGTAATAATGTGGCTATAGTTTATGGAAGGGTTTTCTATCAATGAAAACATTCAGTAGTAAATCGCATTAAATACGAAGATTTAAATAACAATAATTATTTTGAGTTAATACCCGATTATATTCCTTTTAGCAAAATCAAAAAAATGAAAGCTAGCGGAGTTATTTATTAAGTTAAACGGCCAATACGAAATAAACTCTATGGTAAATTCGTTAACTAAGACTTCTCACTATTGTATCGTTAAAGAAATCACCCTATGTTTAGTTACTCTAGTACATCTAGTCTTTAATTATCTTGAAATAAAATGCAATATACAAGCCTTTCAGCAAGAACTTCTAACGTTGGCTAGGTTCCTCTCTGTCTCACTTCGGGGGCGAAAGCGCCATAGAGTATTTAATCTAATATAAGTTATCTTTGGATATATTGAAGGTTATCGTAGTAGTGATAACGAAGTTTAGTATTTCGACCTATTATGCGGAGTGAGTAATTGTGAAATGGGGTAGAAATAAAAGATCTTGTTTTTTATTTATTAAAGTCGATTTTAATAACTTCACCTGTTACTAAATCAATATGTTCGCTGTCTAGAACTGAATCAGGATCTAGTTCTATAAGTCTGTTTTTAAGTGATTTATTTTCCGTCATTAAATTGTCTGATATACGATACATTTCAGTTAGTCGGTTAATCCACATACTTTCATCTACATCAGGAGTAGACTCTTCACTTTGGCTTTTAATTTTTTCCTTAGCATTCTTTAACTGCCTAGTTAGTTTTCTTACTTCCTCCTCTAATTTTTGGACGTAAAATTCTTTATTTCTATCTTCTTCCGCTTTTTTAATTGCATTTTTTAAAGCCACGTAAGTGTTAGATTTTTTATATATAATTGAGTTGCTAACACCTGCCTCTTTAGCTACTGAGTTATTATTAATTTTACGGCTAGGATCATCAATCATCCTAGCTAACGCGTTTTGTAATTTTTCATTAGCAGGCATTTCTTCAGACATTAACAGCGGCCTCTTGGTTATTATTTTTGTTGTTTTTATCGAAATTTTTAATAATTTGGTTTGCAGCATCAATAGTGTCTTGCCAATTAATTGCTAATAGTTCATAACGCTGTTTGACTTCAATTGTCATACTATTATATTTTTTCAATTTATCAGATGCGCCTTTTTTCATAGCTCTCCAATGCACCATTTGTTTTTCTACAACAGTATAGCTTGGGCAATAGACACAACCACTAGGCAAGCCAGCATTTTTAATTTTGCAAGCGTCTCCACCAGTACAGTAACCGTGGGGTAATCCTTTAATGTTTTTTAAGTTCTTTTGAAGAAATAAAACATATTGGTTCATGTCCTTAAAGTGGATCTGGTTGATCCTATTCGAATCTTCCATATCAGAATTGGTTATACCTATGATTAGATCACTGGCTATTTTATTGAATCGTTCACCTCCACCTCCTCCAAGGGTGCCATTAACCCCTTCCTGAGCGATTTCAGAGGCTACTTTTTTTGTTAGTATTTCTTCGTGATATGAGATTAAGTCGAGTATTTCGTCAACAGAGCCGATACCTCTATTGGCATAAACCATACTCATGCATGTCGATAAATGATTAAATTGATATTTTATGTCATCTAGCTCACCTAGGCGGTTCGCAATAATAAACCATGCAAAAGTATGCCGAAACATGTGAGCCGAGATTCTTATTTTATCGCCAACAGAATATGCTATTCCTCTATCTTTTCCTTTATTATTTTTAAAATTACACTCTAGTCGCTCTAACTGTTCAATATCACAATCTTCAATGGATATATTTAGCATTTCATGTGGGGTGCCGCTTGTATCATCAAAACTTGCAAACCTCCCATCATTAGAGAAACTAATGCTTTTCATTGAATGTGCAACGCCAAATAGTTTTTTCTCCGCTAAACCAAATTCTATATTATGCAAGTTATCTTCTTTTACAGTTTGAGAATAAAAGTCAAGGAGACATTCTCCACGCTTTCTCATGTTCAGAACAAATCTTTCTAAAAGCTTTACAGCATTATAAGTATCTTCATTGGCAACCCAATCCAAAGTAATAGTACTGCTATCAGTTTTAGACATGATTGATTGAACATAAAAATTTCCATCTTTTTCAAATGCGCAGCCTAGTTTACATGAAAGTGCTTCATCTATTCTCATGCCAGTGAATGCTAATATATAGATTAAGACTGATATTTTAAGATCTTTGAAACAATCAAACTTGCTATCAAAATCATCATTAGTATCAACGTTGTTTAGTGCATTTCGAATAATAGTGGCACCGTCACTAACTGTCTTAGTATAGCTATGCCTTATTTCAAGTCTTTCCAGTAGTTTATCGTTTAAATCAACCCAGTCATCTAATTTATCTTCAACGGCTTTAATTTTTTTTCTTGCTCGTTTAATTATTTTTTTCAAAATCCTTGTTGGTATGACTGGATGAGACAGTGTTTTCTTTGTGATTTTATGAAAACTATCTTGAATTGCAGTAAGCTGGCCATGAAAAATATCACAAACATTTTTATCTAAAAGCCCATATGAGTTTGTTTCATCAAAAATGGTGGAATATTCTCTTTTAGGTAAATGTTCTTGTGCTTTCAGCTCTTTGAATAGGTATTCATTTAGTGTGTTGCTAATAATAATTTGTGGTGATTTACAAAACTGATGAAAAGAGGTGAATTTTTTCTTTGCCAGGAAGTTTGCCAAAGTATTTAAAATGAGAGTGTGTCCAGCAACAGTAGAGGCTTTTAAACCTATTCCACCTTCTACATTTCCGCTAAATAGTTTCAGCAAGGCGTAAGCTTTAATTTGGAAAGAGAACTCATTGTTCTGGTCCAATGTTACTATATTCGTTTGTTTATTATTTTGGGCATACCAAGTACCATCCTTAAAATAAACTTTTTTAAAGTGTTTTTTATTTATGGACTTTGTATGCCATAGCACTGAATCTCGAATATCATCAAGTCTTCTAGTTACATTGTTGAATGTGCGAATACGTAATTCAGAAGATGGTAAAGGATCAGAAACTGAAGAAATCAACTCATGTATGTTCATAATGTGAACTCCTCGTTACCTAAGACAAGATCCCAATCTGGGTGAATCCCATATTTTTTCAGTAGAATGCGTCCATCAGAAGGGGCAGAGGGTGTGATTTTTGCTACATTTTTTAAAATCATATCAACCCTTTCAGACAATGCTGTAATATATGTTTTCTGCTCTAAAGCTAACTCTTGATCGACAATAGCAGCCTTCATCTTATCAATTACAACTACTTTATATGACAACAATCGCCATACATGATCATCATCAGCTACTAATCTAAAGAAAGGGCACCAAAGACAGGCATTAAAGTCAGCGCAAAGTGTCGTGTTTGTATCGTTATCTTTGTGAAGTTTATAATTACTCGAATCATATTGTTTCGCAGCTTCACTGCTCTGTCCTGCTATGCAGCTACCATTTGGTGTTTGGCGGCTATTACTTGGAACGTCAGTAAGAATAATTATGTCTTCAGATAGCTCTCGTCCATGAAAATAATCACCCATAATGTTTATCGCATTTGAAAGAGTCTTTTTTGATTTTTCCGATTCGTTTTTCAAATAATAATTGAGAAACACTTCAAATGAGTGTTGCCCCGCTTTCTTATATTTCTTAAAGTCACTTGAAACTTTCCTGTAAATATAATTCAACCCACCTTTTCTAATACGTTGAGTACTGAAGCTGACTTCACACCCTTGCCCCACTAATAGCTCATTTAACGTAGCAAAAACAGATTGATCAACTGTTTTAGGCTTATCATATTTGGAGGATTGATATAGCATTATTCTGTGTTTTTGAGGATGGTCATCAGGTAACGAATCTCTAAATGGCTTGCTATCATTGTCACGGATGTCTATTAAGTCTTGGATAACGGGTCGAACCTTTTCTCCCATTTCAATACCTTCGTCCTCAATGTTTTCAGCTTGCAGACCATATCTATACCATTGAGTTGAATAATTTGCTCGTCTTTTAAATAACCTTACCGCAGGTGTTTTTTTTCCACCTAAAGGAGAGTCAAAATAAAAGATATCTTCCGTAGTTAACTCAAATGTTGGGGTCATATTCCAAGCTGTTTTTAAGAGTATTCTGCCTATTTTTAGTGCCAATGCTTGATAGTGGCTCAGATTTTTATTGAGAAGGAGTGTTTTTTCAATATGAAATGCAAGCTGCACAGCTTCTTTGATTGAGTAAAAATTATTAGAGGATCTCTTCTCTACATGGTGTCTACGTTTCATTTGTGAAACGGGATAAGATATAGTTTGTGCTAGTCCCACTTTATCTAGTAACTGATTAATAGCATTTTGCTGTATTTTTCCGTAATCTAAATCTAATTCAGACATTTTACATTTGTGTTGAATATGCTGCCGCAAAGCCTTATGTATATTGTTATTATTTTTGACCATGCCTTCTAGGCCATTCGTAGCCAATAACTCCTTTTGATTTGCTGATAAACAGTCGTCATTGCTTTCTATAGCAATTAAAAAAGCAGTAAAGTTATTTTTTACTGTAATTACTTGGCGTTTAAATGCATCTACTCGTTCCAATTCCAATGAGTGTAATACCTTTAAGTCCTCAAACAGAGCTGGGTAATTGTCATGAATATATTTCTGAGATTGAAATTGGAATTCACCATGAACTGAATTATGGGGGTAACTGAACATATAAATTATATATTCATTTAAATTAACACTTCGGCCTAATACATGATTGAGTAGAAGGTTTACTTGAGATCTTAATTCATAAATTTGAGTTTGACTTCTAGCTTCATTTTTTACTAAGGATAGATAGATCTTCCAAACTTCAGCATTGTTCAATAAAAAACTTTTTATGCCATTATCTTTCAACTCTGTTAGTTGGCTATTGTCCAAGTTATCTTTTAGTAAATAAAAAAGCCTAATAAAACGCATTATTCGAGAACGAAAATGCTTTTTTGTATCATTTTTATTTGCTGTTAAAAATGATTCTATCTGTTTTTTTAAAGTTGCTGAGAGTGACTCAATAAATTCCAATGCCTCTTCCATATTGCGTAAAAGAGTTGTCCTCCTTGTTCCATGAACTTCGGGGGAGTGGTAACGAAGCATATGTTCAAACTGCTTAACTTTTATTTTTTCCTTGATATTATATTTAATAGTTGAACAATAAGTACCAGACTTTAAAATGCCATCAAGACTAATGCCATTTGTTACTGCGCAGCTAATCTCTTCAGTATTTAGGCTACGCTCTAGGCAATATAGAAACCCTGAAATGTTTTTAAGTATCGTATCTGCATCTTGATTCGATCTTTCACTACTCTTTTGTTGAAGAACTTTTTCGATGAAAGATTTAATTTCATTTGTAATGGTTTGAGGAAAAGAATAAATAGTCGAGAAATCATACGTATTCTTTATTTTACTTATACTATTCGGTATCAGTATCTCATAAGGTGCTATTAATAATTCATTATCGAAATGTTGTTTGAGCAATCCAAATAAAGCAATATGTACTTTTGCATTAGATTTAAGAATTAACTCATCAACTTTACGAGAAATTACTCCCCAACGCTCGAAGCGTTGCCAGAACTCTCTATCCTTAAATGCATCAAACCCTAAAAGCTGAAACTGCTTAAGATCAATACTGTTCATTCTGCTAGTAATAGCTTCTAAATGTTCGAATAAGCATGTACTTTGCCGGTGTACTGATTTATAAGTTGATATGAAGAAGTTAACTGGCTTGGGAGCCTTTGCTTTCTTTCGTAATGATAAAAGTTGTTCCGATAAAGTAGGTGAAAACTTGATGAACTTTTCATGAAATTTAGGCGTGGCAGGCATATTACTCTACCTCTTCTTTTTTAGCTTCATCTGGTAATGCAGCTAATAATTCATCGACACTTGAATACATGTCTTTGACCCAATGGTGCATCGCCCCATGTTCACTTTCATCTAGCATCGTTTTTGCAAAATCTAAGTATTCTTCAGATGTTGAAAAGCTCTCATGGCTAAATAGTTTCAGTAAAACTGACTTTACACGCTGTTCAGATTCACCATTTGAAATCATTGCCATCGCTAAATATGTACCAAAGGTGGCCCTAAGATCATGGTAGTCCCGTTCAATTACATATTTACCTTTATTTCTCTGTTCAAGTCGCATATAGCCAATAGTTGAAGATGGAGCTGTATCAGCTAACCTTTCACCTGAACTATTGATAAATAGTGGAAGTGGTGCGTTAGGATTATTTATGCCATATTTTGACTCAAATTTTAATCTACGTGTTGACCAAGATGGGTCTAATGTATATTGGTAGAGCATGTTCATCAGGTTAGGGCTAATGAGTATATTCTCATTTTTAGCTCCCTTCCTTTTGGTGTATATATAATAGAACTTAGAGAAATTATCCTCTTTGGGATCACAAATAGCGGAATAATTAATTTTTATCACCTCAGCCGATCTAAAGCCGCCAAGATATGCACATTTCAAAAACAAACCATAGGTTCTATGCTTTGATACATCTGTTGTTAATATACAGGCTAACTCTGAAGGTGAGTATGGCTGAAGCTGATTTGGAGTTGCATCGGGCTGAATACTTGTCTTAGGTATGCCAAGGTTGCTTACCCAGTTTTGAACTCCCTTGTGAATTCTCGTAGCGGAATGAGGTAGTGAGAATAGATCATATTCGCCATTTTTTTTGGGCACCTTAATCGATTTATATACCATTGAAAATGGCAAAGAAGAAATAACACTTTTTTTATAAGACCATAGATAAAAGTGACGAACTGTTGACAACCTCCTATCCGCAACGTTATAACTTAAGCTGTTGCTTTCAACCCTGTTATAGAGATAATTCTGGTATTGCCAGATAGGTAATGATTTTACTTCTTCTTTTACGCTGTCACTCGGAAATGGGGCTGCAATAACTTCTTCATATGATTTATTTTCTATTACTAACCATTTTAAAAATGCTTGTAAGTCTTTAGCAATAGGCTCAACAGATTTTGGATCTAAAGCTTTACCTGCTAAGTTAGCGTAATAAGCTTGCGAAAATGCTGGACTCTCATTATCTACTTTGGGGTTTGGTTTTATAGCGTAGATCCCAAGACGTCTGTGGATAAGAAATAAGTTCATTTCTAAACATTCTCTTATTCTTGTTTTACAAACTAGTAATGGAAATTTAGGATCAACAGTGTCATGTTGGTAGAAATAACTTCTTACTTTATTATCTTTTTCATCACAGTCATTATCTTGATTAAGGTATGGTTGAGAACCAAGATTGAATGGAGTGTAAGTAAGTTTAACATTATCAGGAGTCATTATATTATTCTCTTATTTGAATGCATGGTGACATATTTTTTGTGTACTGTAAATAACAGGGTGTTGGTTACACTTTTATAATAGGGTGTCTGGTAATCTTGCTCAAATTGATAGTAATTATTTAACGGCGGTTACGTCAGGGCTAACCTATATTGTTGAACGTTTTAAAGACTTCTCAGGTAGCTCAACTATTAATCTAAATGGTGTAGTGAGAAGTCGATTAGCTTCTTTTGCCGAGGAAAACTTATAGGTTCAGCTGATTTATAGGGGATATTAAAAGGCTCATTTTGAGCCTTTAGTTTTTGATAATTGACCGACTTAGCCGTGTGACTAGTTATCAAAGACTATTTTAAGTAAGATGTATTAATTGTTATAAATTAAAATTATCTGAATAAATATAAGGTTGCAACAGTGTTTGATAAGTCATCTAAAGAACAGGTGTTTAGTCGTTACAATCGTTCTGTTTTGGCTGTATTTATTGTAATAACATTGATTGCTATGTCGATAGCGTCTTACCGGTATTTTATTGAGTTAGAGTCTTACCAAGCAAGAGAACTTCGCACCTTAACTACACGTGCTAAGCAGTTAGAAAATACCTTGATTTTGGGGTTAAAAAGTATTGCTGGCATTAAAAAGTTTGCTAATTATCATCTTTCTTTCCCCGAAGAGTTACTTGCTACAACTCCCCCACTTGAACAAGATGGTAATGAATTCTATTTAAAGAAAAATAGTCGAGATTCTTTTGCTCATCGAAAAAATTACCGAGGAAGTATAACGGGTATCGGTCAGGTTGCTGATTTTGATGAGTTACAAAAGCAAGAGTTGGCAATGGCAAATGCGTTAACACCAGCATTTATTATTGCCAAAAATTCAATTAAAGAATCTAATTGGTTTTATTACATTTCTTTAAATCAATTCGTTAGCCTTTATCCTTGGATAGGGCGTGATAGTTGGCGGTTCTCAGAGCGTAACTTAAATAATGACAATATCAATAGCATTAAAACGCTGTTGCCTGGCGACGACAATTTCTTTTGGTCACCACCTTATTTAGATTCAGCAGGTAAAGGCTTGAGTGCTTCGTTAGGCACAGCCGTCTATCGTAATCGGTCACTCGCTGGCGCGGTACTAATGGATTTTAGTTTATCAAGTTTGAGTGACGGTTTACCTGATATTAGTAAACCTAATCAAGCGTTAGTACTGCTTGATGAAAAAAACAATGTTCTCATCCACAAAACGGCTGATAATCAAGCCTTATCAACCAAGCTGACTTGGCAAGATATTGCACCAAAGCAATTAGCAAGCTATTCCTATCAACGCATTAATCAATTACCCGACAGTTACAAAGAGGGCACTTGGCTCATTCAAAAATATCAACTACCTATTAATGGTTGGGTTCTTCTTAAGTACCAACCTTATCAAGAATTTACCGCCTCTATTTTTAATCGATTTATCTTGATGTTGGTTTTGTTTTTTTTAGGGCTATTTGCCTTTATGAGTATCATCTATATCGTAACGCGCAAAACCTTTATGAAACCGACTAAAGAATTTATTAATCATATTGAGCATTGCTCGCATGGTGATCCAGGTAAAGTAAAACCTCCAGCAGACTGGTCATATTGGTTTAAAATTGTTGAAGATATTTTTGGACAAAATCGTACCTTATTGCAACAAATGAAAGATCAAAATGTGATTCTTGATACGCGTGTTAACCAAAAAACCCAAGCGTTACGCCTTAAAAGTGAACAACACCAACGTGACTATGCTTTGCTGCGTTCAGTGATGGATGCTATTCCTGATTACATCATTTTTAACGACTTAGATGGCAACATAATGGGGTATAACAAAGCGTTTGAAAACTTTGTTCAAGCAGGCTCATTAGATCTCATTGGTAAGTGTAGTAATGAAGTGGTCAGTGTCGAATTAGGTCAATCATTAGTCGCTATGTCTAAAGCGTCATTAACACGATCAACAGAACAAGGGTTAGCACAGGTTGTTGAAACACCAGCTAATACTTACGAGGTTTTTAGTAACCAGTTATATAGTCAAACCGCTGAAATTGTTGGCACTATCAATTTAGTACGTGATGTGACCGCGCAGTATTCGGCGAATGTCGCTTTGGAACAAGCAAAAAACCAAGCTGAATATGCTAACCAAGCAAAAAGTCAATTTTTAGCTAATATGAGCCATGAAATACGCACGCCAATTAATGCGATTAAAGGCATGCTATTTTTGTTAGCCAGAACACGTTTAACGAATGAGCAGCAGCAACATATATTAAATGCTGAAGGTGCATCTGTGTCTCTTTTACATTTGGTTGATGAAGTGCTTGATTTAGCTAAAATAGAATCGGGCAATATGTCTGTTATAAAAATGCCTGCTAGTATTGATAAAATAGTCGATCAAGCCGTCAAACTTAATATCAGTATGATCAGTGAGAAACAATTATCTCTAAAGATAAATATTGCTGTTGATGTGCCAGATATTGTCTTAACTGATGATTTGAGATTGGTGCAAGTACTAACAAACTTACTCAATAATGCGATGAAGTTCACCCACCAAGGTGAAATTTCACTGACAGTTGAAAAAGTGAATACGGGCAATGATGCTGTAGGCACCACCTTTGATGACTCACCGGTATTAGTACGCTTTATCGTTGCTGATACCGGCATAGGTATAGCTAAAGAAAAACAAGGTCACTTATTTGAAGCGTTTCGTCAAGCAGATGAATCGATGACCCGCGAGTATGGCGGTTCAGGATTAGGCTTATCTATTTGTCAGCAAATTATCAATCTTTTATCGGGTGACATTTCCTTGAAAAGTGACTTAGGTAAAGGCACCAGTTTTACTTTTGTTTTACCTTTTAACCTTGCTGAAAATAAGGCCTTAAGCAAAAAATCAGCATTGACCTTGTGCAGTTATTCTCACGTATTATCTGAATCGTTAATAGATCATTTAGCGGGCTCTCAAATAAGCCATGTTAATATCACGGCGCTATCGGAACTCGACAAATATAAGAACAATGAAAATGTAGCGCTGATTATTGACGAACAAAGCATTAATGAACATCCAGAAAAAATATATCAAAGCTGTCTTAATAACCAGATTTTATTAGCAATAAGTCATCCAATGGCTAAAGGAATATCCAGTGAAATCATTGAACGTATTGAGGCATTAAAACTTTCTTATATCTTGCTAGAAAAACCACTTTATCGAAGTTTTATCAGTAAACTATTTTCGGTCATAACAGCTAGAGAGCTTGCGGCTGAAAGAGCCATTGACGAATCGATTCCTTTGCAAAGCCTGTCGCAAGACGTTGATAATTTAAAAGGTATTAATGTTTTATTGGTTGAGGATAATTTAGTTAATCAGTTGGTGGCAAAAGAGCTATTAAAAACAATGCAAGCCAATGTCATTATTGCGGGTCATGGTAAAGAAGCGTTGGAAATATTGACCGATAAACAGCACAATATTGATGTGGTACTTATGGATATTCAAATGCCGATCATGGATGGTTTAACAGCGACTAGACAAATACGCCAACAAAAAGAATTTCATCGCTTACCCATTATAGCGATGACGGCGCACGCCCGTGAAGAAGACAAGCAGAGAAGCTTAGCAGCGGGTATGAACAAGCATATGGCAAAACCTATCAGTGCTGAATTACTACTTTCGAGTATTTTAGAGGTACTTAATTAGTTGCAATTACTCATCGTTATTCACATTAACCACGACTTAGTGTTATGGTTCTTTACCCGCCACAGTCGTATTCTTAAGGTCAGTTTTTAATGCTCGCTTTACCTTTTTATGGAACCGCTCTGCTGTGTAATGTCCGTTACCTACCGCCAACTCTGAAGCGGGAGCTATTTCTCCTAAAGGTAAAAGCCTAGGCCCTGTTGGCTCTGCTAGCACATACGATATGCCATCAATAACAACTGTTTGATCATTTGCTTGCACAGGTACTTGAATACCGAGTAAAGCGTGATTATCAATAAAGACTAAAATCATTTTTATACGTGGCATTAGGCTACGTAAAATTGCCGCTGTTAATGTGACTTTACTGTCGCAATCACCTTGGTTTTCCCATAATAACTTTAATGGCGGATTAAAACCTGCTCCAGAGGCAGTTACTCTTGACTCTAAAGTTGCATAGGGAATAGTTTGTATAAATCCTAAAACATAGTCGGTAACTTTTCGAATGTTTTTTATTGAAAACTTCGTAAGAATAATAGGCTTAACCGGCTTTAAATCAATGCTGGCGATATTTGCAAATCGTCCATGGTTTGGTTTTACCGCGTTAATTTGATCATGAGTTATAAATTGATGATAGTAATTATCTGCTAAATATTGATCACTTAACGTTTGCTTTAACTTATAAACTCTAGTGTAAGCGGCATTGATTGTTTGGTTGTTTCGCCCTTTTATGACAATTTCATCATTTGTGGAATTTTTATTAAAATCAATCATTACCCCGCGGATGGGTTCTGCACGTAACTTCTTTTGTAGGGCATTATTAATTGAATATTTTGCCATATCAGCTTTAAATACTTTGAAGTTTCTAAAACGATCGAATATTGATTTTTTAGCCAGTAAAAATTGTAGGCTTTGTGTTTCACCCTGATAATCAAGCCATTGATAATTAAATTGGTAATTATCTCCTTTTTCTATTTTCGAAAAAGCGAGTTGCTCGGCTAAGGCCAAAGAGGGAATTAAACCGCAAAGCGTTATACATAAAAATTTAGTTAACATAGGAGAAGTCATCAAAGATATTCAAACCACTAGCAAAGATATTACCTATGCTAACATTAACGCATTTTTACTTTTCATACCAATCGACAAAAGATGACTTAATATTTATCGTTGATGCTTTACTTTTAAGCAGATTTTGCTATATTCAAACACATGTTTGAAATGATTGTTTCAAAAGTTAAATTACAATGTTATTTGTCGTAACATTTAACAATATTAGGGGAATACCGTGGCTGATTATCAAGCACCATTAAAAGATATGAATTTTTTGTTATATGATGTTTTTTCAATGGAAGCAATGTGGCAGTCAATGCCTACCTTATCAGAGCATGTCGATCGCGAGACCGCGCAAGCCATCTTACAAGAATGTGCCAAAATTGCTGAGCAAGAAATTGCACCGCTTTCACGTCAAGGTGATGAAATTGGCGTAAGTTTCAATGAAGGTAAGGTAACAACTGCTCCAGGTTATAAAGAAGCGTTTAAAACTTACGCTGATGGTGGTTGGACAAGCTTAGGTGGCGAACCTGACTTTGGTGGTATGGGGATGCCTAAAGTGATCACGGCATTGCACGAAGAAATGCTCTGTTCAGCAGATATCGCCTTTTCATTATATCCAGGGCTAACAGCGGGTGCTGGCTTGTCGATTGCTAAGCATGCGACAGATGAATTGAAAGAGCGCTATTTAACACGTCTGTATGCAGGCGATTGGATGGCAACCATGTGTTTAACTGAACCTCATTCTGGTACTGATTTAGGATTGATTTACACTAAAGCTGTTCCTGAAGACGATGGCAGCTTTGCTATTAGTGGTACAAAAATATTTATTACTGCTGGCGAACACGATATCACTGAAAATATTGTCCATTTAGTATTGGCGAAATTACCCGGTGCACCAGCTGGCCCTCGTGGCATTTCACTATTTTTAGTCCCTAAATATCAAGTCAATGACGATGAATCATTAGGTGATTTTAATAATGTGAGCTGTGGTTCTATTGAACATAAAATGGGTATTCACGCTTCAGCAACTTGTGTCATGAATTTTGATAGCTCAAAAGGTTACTTAGTTGGCGAAGAGAATAAAGGCTTAGCCTGCATGTTCACTATGATGAATTTTGAACGTATTGGTGTTGGTATTCAAGGTATTGGTGCGGCAGAACGTTCTTACCAGAATGCTTTAGAATATGCAAAAGAACGCTTACAAGGTCGTTCATTGTCAGGCGCTAAATATCCAGAGAAAGCCGCTGATCCTATCATTGTTCATGGTGACGTACGTCGTATGTTACTTAACATGAAGGCATTAACTGAAGGTTCACGCGCATTGTCTACGTACATTTCAATGACACTGGATATGGCAACCTATGGCGAAGGCGAATTAAAAACTAAGGGTGAGAGTTTATCCGCTCTAATGACTCCTTTAGCGAAAGCCTTTTTTACCGATTTAGGTCTTGATAATACCGTTGCAGGTCAACAAGTCTTAGGTGGTCATGGTTATATCCGTGAATGGGGACAAGAGCAGCTGGTTCGTGATGTTCGTATCGCACAAATATACGAAGGCACTAATGGCATTCAAGCGATGGACTTATTAGCAAGAAAAGTAGCCGCTAGTAAGGGCGAGTTAATGCAGACTTTTATCAATGAAGTGAACACTTACATTGAACAAACCTCTGCCGATAACATGCAAGAATTTATTCAACCTTTAAAAGATGCCAATATTGATTTAGCTGAATTAACTCAGCATATCCTTAAAGCTGCGCAAGGGAATATTGAAGAGTTAGGAACATCAGCTAACGATTACCTTCATGTATTTGGTTACACAGCAATGGCATTTGTTTGGGCTAAAATGGCTGAATCAGCTTTGGCTAAAGAAAGTTCAAGTGATGAATTTTATGAAAGTAAAATAAAAACAGCGCGCTACTACTTCGCACGTTTGTTACCACGTCGTTTGTCCTTGGCCGCGTCGATAAAAGCTGGTTGTGATACCTTGTTTGATATTGATGAAAGCTTATTCTAGCCAGCTAAAGTCACATTAAATAGTACGAAAAAAAAAGCGCTATCATTTTATGATAGCGCTTTTTTATTGATCTTACAGTGACTCTTTTTGATGACGACATTTTATTGATTTTTTAGCCCCCCCCTTTTGTGATGACGACATTCTATTGATTTTTTAGTGACCCTTTGGTGATGACGAAATACTATTGATTTTTTAGCCCCCCCCTTCTGTGATGACGTCATTCTATTGGTTTTATAGCGACCGAAGATTAAAAAGTGTAGGTGGTGCCAAATATCGCTACTTGTTCTTTTTGAATAGTATAAATAGGTAAATTGTTCGTAGAATCTTCATGGGCTGTTGATGTTAACCCTCCGCTCACATACCAGTTATTGTTTATTGAATATTGACCTAGAATACCAAACCTAGCATAGGATTTTGCGCCATTAATATCTCTGGAAGATACTTCGCTTGAAACAAAGTCATTACTGTAAAACTGGTAGATTGAGTGATCACTTAAAGACTCTATTTTTGCAGTAACAAGTAAGGCAAAATTTTCTTGTTGTAGTACTCGGTAACTGCCTTGAATAAAAAAAGTCTGTTCATTAATTTGATCAAGCCGCTGATGTGAAAAACCACTTTGGGCACTAAAAGCTTTATTATCAAAAACGATCGCTATTTGGTGAGTTTCAGATTTGTTAATTAATCGTGTCTCAGATGGCCCAGTGGCTTTGCTTGTCAGCGGGAACCCTATGGCTTCTAAATCATAACCTTTATCTAAAGCCTCAAAAATTACCGCCGAATTGGCCCAGCCACTAATTAAGGATCCCTCTATGGCGCTTGGTATTTTTTTTTCATCGTCGTAGGCTTGTGCATTAGGTAATACACTTAAGGTAAATAGTAGTGATAGCATCCATTTTATCAATATTTTCATGAGATAACCTATTCCAAAAAATTAATGTTTTTATTATTTTAATTAACCTTTACTAGATATTAACTATAGGTAAGTATTGAAAAAAAGACGTTATATTTAGCTTAAATACTACTTTATATCGCTTAATATTTGATTAGTCGAAGAATTAAACTTATTCAACACTGTATAAAAATCACCGTGAGTATTCAGCTTAATAAAATATTACGTGTGAAATAATTGGCTTTAATGACCTTATTTATATGTATGTTATTGAAGATAATAATGGCTGTTCTTTAGGAGCCTGATCATTAGTCAGTTATAATTACAGCCAATAGATTTAATCATATAATGTTAAATAGTAAGGGAAGTTGTGCGATTTTTAAGTATACATGCTGTGTTGTTGCACAGCATGTAGTGCTAATGACCAAGGTGAATTGGAAGTAAAAGCCAATACTTGTGATATAGACTACACAAGGTATCAAGCAACAGTTACCGGATATTGCCAAGAAAGCGAAGCAATATTACCATTAGAAATTCCAACCATAGAAAAATCGATAGCATTGCGTTCAATTACATCAATCCCTCAGGTGTTTTGGTATAGCACTAAGATGAAATACTCGCTGATAAAGCAAACCGAACAAGCACCACTAGTTTTTGTGATTGCTGGCACTGGCGCAAGTTATAACAGTGAAAAGATGATCAGTTTACAAAAACTTTGTTTCAACAAGGCTATCATGTTATTTCGCTTTCTTCGCCGACATATTCTAACTTTATTATTAATTTAGACTCATCTACAGATTTTCCTGGGGTGTTAGAACAAGATGCTAAAAACCTTTATGGCATCGTGCAAAAATTTTACCAACAAGTCATCACTGAAAATGAGGTTGTCGCAACGACATTCTCTTTAACTGGCTATAGTCTAGGGGGTTCACTCAGCTTATGTTGCTAAACTTGATGAAAGTGAGCAGATTTTTAATTTTGAAAAAGTTGTGCTAATAAATCCACTCGTAAGTTTATATAATTCAGTTAACATTCTTGATAGCTATTTAAATTTAAATTTAAAAGAAAATGGTCCTGATGCTGCGGAAACTACGCTTGATGATATATTTTTAGGTTTTGCTAATAGTTATGCAGAACAAGAATCATCTTCGTTGTCGCAAAGCGCTATTTATGCTTTATTCAAAGATGCTCAGTTATCAGAATAACAATTAAAACTGTTAATCGGTGCATCATTTAGGATGTCGTCGACGGATATGCTGTTTGCATTAGATGTTAGTTATAACGTCGGCGGTATTATTTATAAAAATCATAAAAATCATAAAAATCATAAAATTGATAAATTTGAAAGTATTACTCACTCTATGTATCGAGCCAGTGTTATTACTTTAAGGACTACTTTGAAAAAGTGCTCGTGCCTTGGCAACAAGAAAGTGAGACTGATTTAACGCGTGAGGCACTTATTGCACGACTGGGACTGATAAATATAGAAAGTTATTTACGTAATTCCACAAAAATAAGTCTAGTAACCAATGCGGATGACATTATTTTAGCTGAAGGTGAAGTGGAGTATTTACAAGACGTTTTTGGCGCAAGGGCAAAAATATTCCCGCGCAGCGGACATTGTGGAAACATTGATAGAGCAAGTTTTGTTGCTTACATGAATAGCCAATTCCAAGGTATTCAACAATGATAGCGTTTTATAATTCACTGATAAAAAATAGCGCCATTATCTTGGTTAGTTTACTTTACGGCTGTTCATCAGTACCTAAGTTAGAAGGTCATGTGGAAGTGCCTCTAGTGAAGTTGTCTTTAGCCTATCAAAAAGTAGCCGTTACTAATCAATATGACGATCCTTGGGAAGGGTTTAATCGACGTATGTATTACTTTAATGCAAAAGCAGATGAATACATACTCTTACCTGTTGTTGCTGGTTATAAAGCGATAACACCTGACTTTGTTGAAAGAGCGGTTAGTAATTTTTTTAGAAACCTAGGAGAATTTACTGTTTTCATCAACGCACTTTTACAAGGTAAACCTAGTGTTGGCGTTGAAACTCTTGGCCGTTTTGCGGTAAATACCACTCTTGGTCTTTTTGGTGTATTTGATGTGGCAACGAAAATAGGTCTAGATGAACAAAATGAAGATTTTGGTCAAACACTCGGTGTATGGGACGTTACCCCAGGGCCTTATTTAATTTTGCTTATACTAGGGCCATCTTCGTTACGTGATGATTTTGGGGTAGGAGTTGATATGCTTGCCTTGCAAATCCTCATTGATGAATTAGGTGTTAGTGGTAATGAAGAGATATTATTGACTTTTTTACGCAGTATTGATGTGCGCGCTAATTTACCCTTTAGGTATTATGCTTCAGGTTGAGCTTTCGAGTATGAGCGTTTAAAAGTTCTTTATATGAAATATAGAGAAATTCAAATAGCCCGATAATTTCCATTAGATAAATAATAGCTGTTTACCCCAATTTGGGTTAATAAAAATGAGTTTTGTAGTCGAACATCTATAAGGTATACTGCGCCGATATATAATAATTAGGATGTAAATTTGTTAGCCATAATTCGTTTTATTGTCATGACACTAGCTTTAGTCTTTATTTGTTGTGCTGCTTGTATTTATAGTATTTTACGACCCTTTCATCGTAATAATGTCTTTCATACCTCGCATTATTTGAGTAAGGTTTCGACACTTTTAGGGCTAACTATCGAGGTTAGAATACCCAAAAGTATTAAAGATATTGGGCCAGCAGTTTATATATGTAACCACCAAAATAGCTACGATATTTTTACTGTTAGTGCAGCTGTTCAGCCTTCTACTGTTAGCGTTGGTAAAAAAAGTTTAAAGTGGATCCCTTTTTTCGGCCAAATGTATTGGTTAACGGGTAACATTTTAATTGATCGTTCAAATTCAAGCAAAGCTATTAATACCATAGCGTTAACTGCAAAAAAGATTACTGAAAAAGAGCTGTCGGTGTGGTTATTTCCAGAAGGAACTAGAAGTAATGGTAAAGGTTTGCTGCCTTTTAAAACCGGCGCATTTCGAACAGCACAACAAGCAAATGTACCTATTATTCCTGTTTGTGTCAGTAATTTACATGGCAAGATAAAATTAGGTCGTTGGAACAACGGTAAATTGATTATTGAGCTATTAGAGCCTATATATTTTAATGACCAAGCTAAAGAAAGTATTAGAGAAGTCGCTAACACCGCCCATAAAAGTATGCTTGTGAAAATTGCTGAGCTCAGTAAAGAGTCTGGAAACGAGCTAATCCTAAAAAATAAAGTTTAAAAATAGAGATCATGATGATAGATGAAGATTTGCAACAATGGCAAGATCACACCAATAATTTAGTGAATGCCCTTATCGAAGATGGTACCAACGAAGAGGTACATCACACTATTGAGCATCATTTTTCTAGTACAGATTTTGATCTGCTAGAAAAAGCGGCTATTACCGCTTTTAAAATGGGTTTAGAAATAGAAGACCCTGAAGAAGCTGAGCTAGAAAATGGTGATAAAGTTTTCGCTTTTGATATTATTACTGAACAACCGCTCGATGAAGAGATTATTTTCGAAGAGACTAAAAAAATGTTTGAGTTAGCCGATCTTTGTAAAGTTGATTATGATGGTTGGGGAACTTATTTCGAAGAATAACCGTTAAAGCTACATTAATAATTTTACAAGGACTTACTGATGGGATGGTTAGAAAGACTACTTAATCCGGCGACACTAGCATTATTAATCCCCATTGTTGCTATTGTTGGCGCTTATTCTGTTAATGCACTGAAAGCGCATCATAGACACCAAGAGCGGATAGAAAAAATTAAGCAGGGTCTTGATCCTGATAGCTAATATTAAGAAATTTAATATTATTAACAGTAAAACCTAATAAAAAGCAAGGTCTTAGTACTTTGCTTTTTTAGTAAATGAGATAATATTTTAAAAAAGGTCTTCGGCGCCAGCCTAGAAATAACCGCTTTAGTGATTTTTTTTATTGCTTAGGCTTAAGCGAATGATGTTATTATTTACTTTTTCGAATTGAACATTAAAGTTGTTTTTTAAAGATTCAAGCAACCCATCGATATCGTTCGCTTTAAAGTAACCTGAAACCTTTGTTTGGGTGAGTATACTATCAATGATTTCAAACTTTATGGTGGTATAACGACTAACTTCAGTTAAAGCTTCATCTAAGGGTTGACCATTAAAAACTAACATACCTTGTTGCCAAGCGAGTACTCGCTGAATTTGCTCAAAAGACATTCTTTTATTCGCGGTGTAGGCACTATTTTCTATGGTGGCAATTTCACCTGACGCAATTACTACACCAGGTAAACGGTCTGTTGTTAACCTTGTTTGTTGTTTCACTAATTGATCAATAGGCTGGTATGACTCACTAATTAAAACACGGCCTTCGGTCACAACAAGCTCGATATCTTTGTTTGATTTTTTTCTATATTAAAAATAGTCCCTAAAGCGGTAAACGAATTTTTACCCACCCTGACCATAAAGGGTCGACTTTTATCTTTAGTAACATCAAAGCTTGCTTCGCCTTTTATAAGCGTTAATAAGCGCATTTTTTTTGAAAAACTGACTTTGACTAGGCTATTGGTGTTGAGCTTAACTTTTGAACCATCAGAAAGCGAGAATCGAGCTTGCTGACCAATGCTGGTTTGCAATGTGCTTACCTCCGCAAATTGTTGTTCATTATCGTTTTGAGTAAATGTTGTGATGTTATTAACTAAGTTACTGGCAATTATCAATATAAATGCAAGGCTTACTAACATGGCGTATTTAATAAACCTTGGAGTGACGTTATTATAGCGAGCCATTATTATTCTTATTATTATATTTTGAAAACAGTGTAGGTTAAAAAACATACAATGACAATAAGGTCAAATTAGTCGACTATAAAGTACTTTATCGTATTCCTCACACATTATAACTTGGGGTTCTAGTGGCAAAAGTGGCAAAAGTGGCAAAATAACAGGCAATAAAGAAGGGAAAGGTGATTGATTAGCCGGTCGTGTCGCCTTTAATATAAGTAACAACTTTATCTCTACCCCGTTTATAAGTCTGACCAAAGGCAACAGCAGGGGTTAATTTATAGCGAGGGCACAATCAGTGGTTATTTCATTCAGTTTTTCACGATCTTTATGTAACAACTGATAAAGGTTAAGCTGATTTTTAGCACGTTCTAGATTATGATTTTGATGCTTAACATGAAAGTAATTATCGCCATCTAGATAATCAGTTAAGAATCGAACGCCGAGCATAAAAGGTAATAATTGTGCGCCAATCGTTAAGCTTTGTCTTTCAAGTGTCGACATTTTGTCACCAAAAGCTTCTATGTAGCCTTGTGCTAGCGCGCTGTAAATATCAAATCTAACAGCCATTTTTGTTAAATCTTTGCCATCTTCAGGTAAATTTGAACAGCAAGTTCTTACCATGTCACCAAAGTCATGCATAAGATATCCTTGCATGCAGGTATCTAAATCAATGACAGCCAGCGGTTGGTTGGATTTAGCACAAAATAATAAATTGTTAATTTTAGTATCGTTATGGGTAACTTGCAGTGGAAGTTGTTGAGTAAGGCTCGTGACTTCATCAATAAAAACTTGCTGTGCAAAACAAAAATCAACAAGTGCTTGGCATGAAGATAAACGCTGCTTAGCATTGGTCTCAATTACCGTTTTTAAATCATTCATTCGTTTAGATAAATTATGAAAGTCAGGAATGGTTTCGGTTAATGACGTTGCAGAAAAATCACTTAATGCTGCTGTAAACTTAGCAAAAGCTGAGCCGACCTGTCGTGCTTGTAAGGGATTTTCAACTTCTTCAACAGTAAAACAGTTGGGTATGTAGCCAATAGCACGCCAATACTCTTTGTGTTCATCAATAACAAAAGGCTGTTTATCGATAGTCGGTATTTGCCATATTGGCGATAGAGAATATAAATTCTGCTGCTTTTTTGCTAATAAATGTTGGTTAATCAATTCGGCATTATTAATGACGTCTTCTGGCTTTTTGAAAACGTTTTTGTTTATTCGTTGTAAAACAAAATTATCGTTAATATTCCACACCAAGTAAGTGCTATTAATTAAGCCATTCCCTAAAGGAGATACGCTACATTGATCAACAGAACACCGATAGTTCGTTAGCACTTGTTTTAGGAGGTTGTTATTAACAACTTTACTCATAGTTATTTACTGCTAGTGTTTAGTTTTGAAAAATAAAAAACAAAATAGTCCTTTATTTTAAAAGGGTTTAGTTAATTCTATCAAGATGAAATCAGGCGGTATACTAATAGAAAGTTATAAATATAGGAAGTTAAAGCTTTAGCATTACCCATATTTACCGTAAGTAGGGACGGTAATTAACTTAATAGGGTACTTATACAAAATTGCAGTCGCCGCTTAATCATTCTTTCTGTAAATGATAACGATAATAGCATACTCATTTTATTATGATCACACCTTGTGTTGTTACAAAGTATTGTAAATGATTATTATTTTTCTATTTGGCTCTGCGCCGGAAAGAGTAGAATAAATCGTGCCCCTGATAAATGAAGACCTGCAATGACTTTAATGGTTCCTTGGTGCCAATCCATCACTTTAGCGCTAATAGCAAGCCCTAAACCAAAGTGTCCTTGCTCTCGTGAACGTGAACTATCAAGTTTTATAAAAGGTGAAAAAATGACGTCTCGTTTATCTTTTGGAATACCTTTACCGTCATCTTCTACCGCAATGGAAAACCCCTGCTGGGTTAGCTCTACCGATAATATGACTTGTGAATTGGCATGCTGAATAGCATTACTGACTAAGTTTAATGCGGCGCGATAACACCAATGAAAGTCTAAAGAATAGAATTTCTCTATGCTTAACGACTGACAAGTTAATTTAATATTATGTTGCTCTGCTAATGATTGACAGTCGCTGGTCACGAGCTCAATGAGGTTATTGACATCAATTAATTCGGTATTTAAATGAAAGCTCTGTCGTTCCATACCCGCATAGTCAAGAAAAGCAGTTGTCATATCTTCCATGCGGGTCAATTCGTTTTCCATACGTAAAAGATAGTTATTTTTTTTGTTTAAATCATCACAGTCTAATGCTGCTTCAACGCCAAATCGCAGGCATGACATAGGTGTGCGAATATCATGAGAAATACTGCGGGCAAGAATTTTATTGTCAGCAACCAATTTCTCTATGCGCGCCGCCATATTATTAAAGCTGCTTTCTAAGGTGTTTATATAAGATAAACGGTTATAAGGAACACGTATTGATAGATCGCCAGCGCCAATTTTAGCAGCGGCAAATGTCAGTAAATAAAGGCGACGAGTTAATGGCAACAGCCAGAGCAGTAAAATACCACAAATGCCTAGATAGAGGATCAAGGTGAAAAGTAGATTTTCTTGTTCATTTTCTGGCACCATCGGTGGTAATTGTAAATGTATCAGCGTTTGTGGATACAAGGATATCTTTCTTAATAAATAAGCATCATCTTGAGAAGCGAGTAATAAACCACCTGATTGTGAGAGTTGTGCCAGTAAAGAGGGTGGCAGAGCAATGTTATCGGTACTTTCAAGTGAAACATTGACTTGAAAGTTCTTTGCTAATTGATTGGTTTTTTCCAATAATTCATCAGCTTTTATGCTTGATAACTGTTGCTCAAAACCATCAATGAGTTTCTGGTAAACCACTAACTCTGTATTTTCATGTTCATTACCTTGTTTTGCGACCAGTTTATCTAGTCCCCAACTTATAATGAATAATGCCCCCAACACGGCAACTACCATACTGATATACAAGCGTTTCATTTTTTATTCAGCCCACGCATCGGCCACAAATAAATAGCCTTTACCCCAAACAGTTTTAAATTTTTGTGGTTTTTGTGGATCGTCTTTAAATATTTTCCGTAGTGTTGAAAGCATCACATCAAAACGGCGATCTTGTCCGTCATATTCGCGACTTTTTAACGCTTTAAATACGGTGTCTCTGTCAACAACTTCGCCAGCATGGCTAGCAAGAAAAGTTAAAAAGGCAAATAAACTGGTCGATAATTCCACCTCTTCATTTTTATAGGTGACTCGCTTAGCTTCACCATTAATAATGAGTGAACCGAAGGTTATTATTTGCGTAGATGATTCGGTTGGCGCGCTATGCTTAAGCGCACCCGTTATTCTCGCTAGTAGGGCACGTGGACGAACAGGTTTTATTACATAGTCATTAGCGCCGGCCTCTAAGCCTATAACTTCATCAAACTCATCCGCTCTAGCGGTAAGCATTATTATCGGTAACTGACTTTCTTGGCGAATCAATCGGCATACTTCAATACCATTCAAACCAGGTAACATAATATCGAGCAATACCAATTGTGGTTGAAATTTTGCCATGGCGGCCATGACTAAGTCACCACGAGCGACATGATCAACAATAAAATTTTGTTCGCGAAGATACTCACAAACCCAATCAGCTAAGGTTAAATCATCTTCTACTAATAAGATTCGACTGGTCATTTTTTTATCCTTATTACATCTGACGTTAGCATTAAAATATACGCCAGCGACGTTTTCTTGGGGTTGCTTCGTGCACCCAGCTTACTTCTACTGCGGTTTCTGCAATAACTTGCTTGTCTTTAGAGGACATCAGCTGGAATTCAATTTTATTATTTGATTCAAAATTAAAAATAATTTCGTTGCCATTGCTACTTTTCCAGCATTTTATGTTTTGCTGAACTGTTCGTGCTGTTTTTTCTGGTTTAATCAACAGACAATAATCTTGCTTAATATCGCTAGACCAGTTTATTTTTACGTTAGCGTAACAGGTTCTGCCATATCGCAAAGCAATACAGTTCGCAGGTTGTGCTGAAAAGCTCACGTGATTTTCTGGCGATTTTTCGACTAGCTGAACTTGTTTCTCCTGTGTTATTTCTGCGGCGACACTAGACGTCGACCCTGCGAATAAACAGCTTAGTAATAACCACTTTTTAGCAAGTCCTTTGCTAAATTTAAAAGACATAAAGTACCCCTAACATCACTTGTGTTAAGTGTTGCTGGCCAATTAGAGGGCTGTCATTATAAGAAGCAGAATAATAACTTTGAGTTACACCACCATTAAACGACCACTTTTGAGAGATAGGGTAGCGAGCAAATACTTCTAATTGTGCTTTATAACTGCTACCGGGTTTATAAAAAGAACGCATATCTGAAACTTCATTTTTATTAACACCGACAAAGTAATCAGTCACTTGTGATGAATAGTGGGTAAGACCTGCGCCAAGATAAATGTCCCAATTTCTATAGGGAAGCAACTTGCTATAAAAGATATCAGCCACCCAGCCATCGGTGATAAGTGCGGCGACATCGACCGATAAAATAGCATCGTCATAAAAGTGGGAATAACGAAAGCCTAACCCTTCACCCGAGTCTCTTTCTTGTAAACCGAGTAAGGTGGAGATACCAGAGTCGCTATTTTTTATTAATTCTTTAGGCTGATAACCCTGTACATAAGTTTTGGTGATAATATCGAGTTCCCAATTGTCTTTAACAATGAGTTCGTAGCCTATTTCACCTCCTAGCGTGACAGCATCAGAGCGACGATGATTTGATTGGATAAAAAAACCTTTGTAATAAACATCAAGTAACAGTGAAATATTAAGGTAATCTTCAAATTCTGATGGCTCAACCCCCATTAATTGACTCTGTTGGTAAATACCTGAGATCCCACCCATAGCTTGCCAGCTGAATGTTTTATCAAATACCGTAGTTTCATTTTCATGTTGTGGATCAGCAGATAAAGCGGGTACTGATATAAATGTCAGTAATAAAAACAACAGTTGATAGGTACTTCTTATTAAGTTTTTACTCAACATTATTTGCAGCCTATTAAGCGATGGGTCATTGAAAGATAATTGTTCATGATTCTTCGATAAATTCTTATTATTTTTTATATAACTAAATGTTAACAAATGTAAGCAAGTTTTGTCAGACATATGCGTTTGAAAAATGTTTAAAAATTGTAAGCAAGTAAATATGTATGACTATCAAGTAAAGTAAAATTGCTGCTTAGCGTATCAGCAGTAAATCAAAAGTAACGAAGGGTAAACCCGGATACTAATCGAATAAAAGAAGGGTATACCCTCGCGAAGTACTATCGTAAAAGTTATTAAATTCAGCTGTTTATTGCCCAGTTTTTACTTTTTTTTGTTTTGGGCTAAGGCTTGATTCATGTGGCGTTATATCCTTAGGTGTTATTTCTTTAGAGAAAATACCAAGTTAACACTAGTTTTTATAAATTTGTCTAGGTGAATATAGTGTTAATCGCTTAAAATAAAAAATAATATAATTACTGTACCAGCGAAGATATGATTTCTAGCCGTAAAAAAAATGAAGCAGAATTAGTTTTAGCATTTAAATCCTTATTAAAAGATCAATGCTACGGTTCACAAAGTCAGCTCGCTGAAGCTTTAGATAAGCAAGGTTTTAAAAACATGTCACAAGCGAAAATATCTCGTTTGTTGTCAAAACTTGGCGCAGTTAAAATGCGTAACGCCAATACTGAAGTTGTTTATATTTTACCTGATGAGCTTGCAGTACCTAAATCAAAGCAATCTATTCAGTCGGTTGTGGTCAGTGTTAAGCATAATAATATGCAAATAATTTTGAAAACCGGTATTGGTGGTGCGCCATTGATTTCGAGAATGCTAGACAGTTTAGGTGAACCCGCCGGAATTTTAGGCACATTAGCTGGCGATGATACTATCTTTATTGCCCCGATAGATATTAATAGAATCGATGAAATCACCCAACAAATTAAAGATTTATTAGATGTATAGTTAACTAGGTTGACTTAGCATAAAAGAGGGCAACAATTATGTTGCCCTCTTTTATTTTGTGTTGTTTAATATTTTCAATACGTTAGTTTCTGTGACACTGATGTTGTCATATGACATTTAGGGGTACTGTCACCTCAATGACGCAGACTTTATTACTGAAAAAAGTTTTACTGGCCTCACACAAATAAGACTAACTAAGGCAACATTATGGAAAATAATATAGAAAACACGACAAAGAAAAGCACAGAAAAAAATATACCGCCGAATACGATAACAGCTGAACAAGATTTGGAAGGTACGATAAGTTTTCGCGAAGGTTTCAACTATAGCTTTATTGAGGGTGACCATACTGTTTACTTAAATTGCTCAGCGGTTAATGGTAAAGAGCGACTTTATGTTGATGATGTCTTGGTCTCTGGAAAATGGTCGTTTAGACGTAAATCAATTCATCATTTTTCTATTGGTGCAGACTCTTATGAAGTTGAATTACATGTTGTTAATATGTTTACCGGTGAAACTCACTGTACCTTGATAAAAAATGATGTCCATGTAAAAACCATAAAAAAAGCCTTAAAGAAAAGTCGCCAACTCAGTAAAGATAAGCTCTGGTGGTACATCCCATATTGTTTCTTAGCGGGAGGGCTGTTGGGATTTTTATTGGCAAAAGTCTTCTTTATGTTGTTTGGTAAATAATATGGACGTTAACGCTAAAAAAATAAAAGAGTTACGTACGGCCAAAGGTTGGACACAACAACATTTAGCCGATGCCTGCGCTATTAGTTTACGAACGGTTCAACGAGTAGAGCGTTACGGGAATGCCTCCCAAGATACGGTACTTGGTCTATCGTCAGTTTTTGAAACAGCACAAAGCAATATCATTGTTGTTGAAGCGCTTGAAGTAGATCTTGTCGGTGGAGTAGAAAAGGGGAGTGGTCAAAATAAGCAAGTATTTTTTGCTGCGATCTTTGGTGCAATGGCTGGCGCTTTGATTATGTTTATTATTAAATAAGCTAGCAGGCATAGAAAGGATTAAAGCTTCTTTCTATGCCTATGCTTATCCTTTTGACGCTAAAGACAAGAAAAAACCCAGCGAGTCTTACTATAAAAATCTGCTTCAGGGGTCAATAGCACATTGTCGATAGAGCAACCTTTGTGCAAGCTATTAGCGCGTTGGGTTTCTAAACAAAGTGCAGCGCGTGACTGGTATCGGCAGTGGTCTTTACCTACTTGGCTACCGTCAATATAATTGGCGGTATATAAAATTAAGCTAGGTTGGTCTGAATAAATACTTAGGCAACGCCCAGAGTATTTTTCGACAGCTTGTGCTGCAAGCACTTCCCCCGCTAAAGATTCTTTATTTAAAAGCCAATAATTGTCATAACCCAAGCCAATTTTTATTTGTTCATCTTCACCGTTTATTTCATCGCCCAAAGTACGTAAGTCTGTAGCGTTGGTAAAATCATGAACCGTTCCAGCAACCGGTCTTTTTTCACCTGTCGGATAGACACGTTCACACATAGGTAAAAAATGGTCAGCATTAATATAAACTTGATGATCTAAAATATTACCACTGTTATGTCCCGCTAAATTAAAATAACTGTGTTGCGTTAAATTAACTAAGGTGGCTTTATCGGTACTGGCAAAATACTCAAGGGTGAATTGGTTATCGTCATCTAAAGTATAAATTACTTTGAAGTTAACGGTGCCGGGAAAACCTTCTTCGCCATCAGGGCTAGTATAAGTGAGCGCTACACTTGCCGAGCTGTTATTTTGAAATTTATTGGCCTGCCATAATTGCTTGTTAAGGGCTTTTTTTCCTCCATGAAGTTGGCTGTCAGGAGCATTTAAGGCCAGCTGAAAAGTTTCATCAGCAATACTGAAAGTCCCTTGCTCAATTCTACCAGCGAAGCGACCAATCACGGCGCCTAGATAATAAGGGTCGTGTTCGTAGCTTTCAATGTTATCGTAACCTAAAACGATATCAGCAATCATACCCTTGTTATCTTGCGTGTTAATGGCGGTAATTATGCCGCCAAAGTTAGTAATACTGATCCGAGTACCAAGGTTGTTTTGTAGGGTAAAAAGTTGTGTCGATTCACCCGTGGATAATTGACCAAAATCAGCGTTTGTTAGTCGTCTAACCTTACTTTTATTGACTAAATGTTCTTTCACCAAAAATTTCCCTGCATATACCGCTATCTTCTCATCAATAGATCATATTGAAGCTAAATGTTTAAGCAAATAAAAATTGTAATGTTTTTTAGTTTACGGTTTGGCGGTTAAATAAAAACAACATCAGTATTGCATAAATTATTATTTATAATCTATTTTTCAATAGCTGGTTTTATTATTAAAGATAACTTCATTAGTAGCGCTAAAGTATTTTGTTATTAAAACACAATAAACTTCACTTACACTCCATCATCTTTCTCTCGTTAATAGCAGCAAATTTTGGTTGCCCAAAAAATAAGTCCTGTCACATAGTCAAATTAAGTTAGCGTGTTTGTTCAAGCCACTGCTTTGGGGATATTCCCAGTTTTTTTCTAAATACCCGTGCTAATGCCGAGCCATTTTCATAACCAACGGCATTAGCCACTAATGCCACAGATTTATCTTGTTTTAGTAAGCCTTTAGCCACAACAATACGCCAATTAATTAAATAATCTCCTGGACTTTGACCAACAGTACATTTAAAAATATCTGCAAATTTTGAACGGGACATCATTGCAAGCTCAGACATTTCTTCTAAGCTCCACTGTTGCTGTGGCGTATTATGAATAGCTAATAATACCCTCGAGACTTGAGGGTGGGCCAATCCTGCGAGTAATCCATGCTGCATAATATTATTATCGAGTACATGGCGAAGTACATGAATAAGAAAGATATTGGTTAACGAATTAATCATAGGAAGTCGTCCACATCGTTCGTGAAATGCTTCTTCGAATAACCAATCTGCAGTTTTTTTCAGTTTTTCGTCTTCGCCAAGTGTAAAGAGCATTCTCGCAGGCAGAGCATTAGCTATGGGGTTAGAGGAGCCTTCGTTATAGATGATGTTAGCGCAAACTAATTCAGGGGGATTGTGCTCACTACCAATAATACGATGAGCATGAGGTGTTGGGAAAAATAACACGGTCGGTTCATTAATTAATTGAGGTTTACCTCGCTCATCAATCAGCGTTAACTCTCCACTGCGAAGTAAGTGCAGGTGTCCCTGATTTTGCTCGCGATTAAAATGACTAATACCACATAAATTTCCGGCAAAGAAAACCTCAGTATTCATCGAAAAGCGTTGCAAGATGACTGAAAGTTGATCCATTTTATCTCTCTTTATGCCTATTCTGGACGATTGGGTTCAAAGTTAGGACTATCTCATTCCTTTTAGGCAATTGAAAGGCCTATATTATCAATCAAGGAAACATCCTTATTAATAAACAAACCTTGAACATGACACAGTAAAATTAAATACTGGAGCAACAAAATGAAAATTTCAACATTGATAAAATCTACTTTCGCAACTTCTGCATTATTAGTTAGCAGTTTAAGTTTTGCGGCGAATATTGAAGTAAATGCCAATGGTAATGATTTAGCGATTAAAGGCTATGATACCGTATCTTATTTTACTAAAGGCTCACCAACGAAAGGCTCAGATCAATTCACAGCAGCTTACAACGGCGCTATTTATCAGTTTTCTACGGCAGATAACCGTGATCTTTTTAAATCTGAGCCCAGTAAATATGCACCACAGTACGGTGGTTTCTGTGCCTTTGGCGTTACGATGAATAAAAAGTTTGATACAGATCCTATGGCCTGGCATATCCGTGGTGACAAATTATATTTAAACCTCAATAAAGACGTACAAAAAAAATGGGTAACAGATATTCCGGGTTACATTGAAACAGCTCAGACTAATTGGACCGATATTAAAGGGTTAACAGAAGCGCAAATTGAAAAGATTTACGACTAATACTCACCCATTAGGTAAGGATTGATGATTAAAAAACTAGCATTAGGTGACTCAATTGATGATCTATTATCTCAGCATCAATATTCACTGTTATATTTTACTGCTTCATGGTGCGGGCCATGTAAAACAATGGATCCCATCGTTGAAGAAGCCTCTGACCTGATGAAGAATAGATTTAACACGATTAAAATTGATGTCGATAGTATGGCAAGTGTAGCTGCTGATTATGGTATACGTAGTGTACCAACGCTGATGTTGGTGAAAAATAGTGTCATTATTGAACAACGTGTAGGTGGGTTACCACCACAAGAATTAATACAATGGTTAGAGCAACAAACCTAGTTGCTCATTTAAACAATAATAGGATAAATCATGAATAATAAATTATTAGTAAGTGCAGCACTAGCTGCAGTAATTTCGACAGGTATTGTTGCACCAGCAGAAGCAGCAGATAAGAAAGAAAAATGTTATGGCGTAGCAAAAGCGGCACAAAACGATTGTGCAAATTTAGCAGGTACCCATTCATGTGCCGGTCAGTCAAAAGTAGATAATGATAAAGGTGAATGGAAGCTAGTAACAAAAGGCACTTGCTCAACACTTGGCGGACTCTCAAAAGCAGATGCTAAAAAGCTTTATAAAGCAACGAAAGGCGCTTAAATAATGAGTATGTCGGTATTAAACAGTAATGTAATGATAGGCGTTGGTCTAAGGCACCCTCATTTTACCGACATATTAACTCAGCCCAAACAGGTTGATTTTATTGAAGTACATTCGGAGAACTTTTTTGGCCAAGGCGGAGCTGCGTTATCTGTACTTAAACAAGTTAGAGAAAAATACCCAGTCAGTTTGCATTCAACGTCAATGGGGCTTGGCTCTGTACAGAATATTCCGCAGCATTACTTGGATCGTTTGAAAATATTAGCGGAAAATATTGACCCATTTCTTATGTCTGAACATGCCTGTTTTACTTGGGGACAGCAACAAGGGCAAGTTATTCACAGTGGTGATCTGTTACCGATTGCACATACTCAGCAGACGTTAGCCACGATGTGTGAACAAGTTGAAAAAGTACAAGATTTTTTAGGGCGGGAACTTATTATTGAAAATGTTTCTGCTTATATAAAGTTTGATGAAAGCCATCTTTCAGAGGCTGAATTTTTAGCGCAGCTCTATCAACGTACGGGGGCAAAAATATTGTTAGATATTAATAACATTGCCGTTAATAGTGTGAACTTTGATAACAGCGATATTCAGCAATCTATCACTGATTATATTAATGAATTACCCGTGGCGAGTGTGGCACAAATTCACTTAGCCGGTTGTAGCATACCTTTGGTGGGAGAGTTGACCATTGATGATCATGCTTGCCCTGTTTCTGATGAAGTTTGGTTAGGCTATAAAAAAGCGCTAACCCGTTTTGGGGCACTGCCGACACTTATTGAATGGGATAGCGACTTGCCCGAGTGGTCAGTACTGGTTGCTGAAGCTAAAAAAGCGCGTGATATTGCCGATGCGGTATTAGTGAGAAAGAGCACATGAGTGAACAATCTGAAACTGAACTATGCATTAATGAACCAGGTAAAAATGAGCTCAATAAAAGTCTTCAGCAAATATTGCTAGACGTTATTTGGCATGAAGGTTCAACTGTTTTAGAACAATGTGGTTTTGATGCTAAAGGTATTAACATTTATCGACGAAATTTACTGGCTAACGCTCAACGAGCATTAACGATTAGTTTTCCAACAGTATTTGAATTGTTAGATAGTGATATTGGCGAAGACCTAGTTTATCAATTTTTAAGGAAATCGCCACCAGACCAAGGCGACTGGGCTCTATGGGGAGAAAATTTTTCTCACTTTTTAGAAACAACAAAAATAGCTATGATTTATCCTTATATTTCTGATTGTTCCACTCTAGATTGGCACATTCATTGTGCATTAAATGGTCGTGATCAGACCTTGGTACAAACGTCATTGCAAGTGCTTGGTGAAAGTGAACCTAAGCATATTTTTATTGAATTTAATCAGAATGTGCGCGTGTTGAAAACAGCATTTCCATTAGAAGATATTTTTTATGCACACCATCATGAAGATGAACAGCAACGAAAAATGGCAATGAATAATGCAAAGCAAGCACTATCAGTAAAGCCTTTAGAACAATTTGTGATGGTTTACCGTCCCGAATATCAGCCCAAAGTAACAACATTAACTATAAATGAAGGTCGTTTTATCAATGACTTACTGGCTGGTAAATCATTAGAACAAGCCCTTAATGCGGTTAATCATGACAACGAATTTTCATTTGAACAATGGCTTATTAGTGCTATTGAATGTAACTTAATTTATTATTTTAAAGAGAAATAACCATGGATACTTTACAAAATCTATTTTTACAAACCAGCCTTTTTTATCGTAATGTTGCCAGTAAAATTAGTATGTTAGAACCCGTCGCATTGTTAGCTGCGCGTTTTTATGTTGCTTGGGCCTTTTTCGCCTCGGGATTAACAAAGCTCAGAGATTGGGAGAGTACACTGATGTTATTTGAATATGAATATCAAGTACCTGTATTACCGTTTGAATTAGCCGCTTATTTAGGTACCGGTGCAGAAATTATTTTACCTTTGTTATTAATGGCTGGATTAGCGAGTCGATTTTCTGCTTTAGGTTTGTTTTTTGTTAATATTGTTGCTGTGATAAGTTTAGAAGATATTGCGCCAGTTGCTTATGCTGAACATGTATTATGGGGAGTATTACTCGCATTGGTTGTTATCTTTAATGGTGGGCGTTTTGCGTTAGACCGACTCGTTGAAAAACAGTTATTCAATGGCAAAGTTTCAACAGTCTCATAGGTAATTTATTTAACTATAATCATCAATGATAAGTCATACAGGGAAATATTTGTAATGACGATACCTATTTCTCATTGCCCGAGCGGCTTCCTTCTCGGTGATGCAGCGGCACTCATTACTCTTGATGCTTTTATTGATATTCAATGCCCACATTCTCGCACTACCTGGCCAACGTTACTGGCAGTGTCTGAACATTATAAAGATAAGCCTGTTAGTCTTAGAGTGCATTTAATCACCCTGAATAATCACCGATAGGCTTGGGATATGAGTTTAGGGCTATTTGCATTAGCACAGGGTGGCGCAAGTAAGCTTATGATTTAAAAGAATTAATATTTGAGCGACAAGTACAATTTTATAATGATAAGTTTTTACATAAGTCTCACTATGATTTAATTTAATTTAATTAAATTGATTGATCACTGGTATGCAGATGAATTGACTCAGTCAGGTGGGAAGAATTCAGGTCCAGATCCCTATGAATATTTACTTGCTGCTTTAGGCACTTGCACGGCAATGTCCATTCGTATGTACGCCGACCATAAAAAAATATCGCTTCAGCACGATGAAGTTTCTTTATCCCACGAGCGTCATTATTTAAATGATGTAGACAAAGCGTCAGAGCATGATCAAAAGATAGAATCATTACTCCACAAAGTTCAGTTGTTTGGGCTGTTAAGTGATAATGAAAAAAAACAATTAATTGAAATAGCTGACCGTTGTCCTGTACATCGAACATTGCACAATAATCCGCAAATATTAACGGTATTGATTGATGGTTAGGCCAACGTATCTAAGTTTATATAGCTAAGTTTCTCTACCTGAGATTAATGCCATTAAATGGTCACCCCTGTGTCTCATAACCTGTTACTCAGTAATTAGTCATGAGTCAAACACCAAAAGCTAAAGGTGTTATCTTGTGACTCTTCAGCCTGACTTATTTGATTGGTGTTATATTTACCAATAAAAAAATCATAAGGTATATAGCAATAGCCTTGGTCACCAAATTCTTTACCCCATGAATTTATTACAATAAAGTGCTGTGCCGCATCATTATATCCAACGGCTAGTAAGGCATGACCACCGAGCATAACTTCATTTTGGGCTGGCATAGTAAAAATACCACTCGCCGGTGTTAAGTAAAAACTTCTCGGCACCATCATGCTAAAAATAACGGGAAAGCCTTTCGACAAAGATAATTTTAGGTCGAGTAAACCGTTATCTAGGGTTAATTTGCAATAACGGGTGATGATATGTTTTTTTGCTTGTGTGAGTGCCTGCACAGAGGGGCTTTGTGAAATAGCAGCATGTAACTCGGTTTCATTGTCTTTTAGTGCTTTTGCTATCGCTGCTGCAATTTCTGCAACGCTGCCTGTTCTAATAATATCTTTAATGCTTTTGGGTAATGTTGTTTCAGGATAAGACCAAGAGATTTCTGAACAAATACCGTTTTTAAACAGTAATTTAATTCCGTTACGAATAAAAACGGGGGCATTTAAATCAACTTTATCTTCTATTACCCGTTCATTGTAGTAAATGAACATTTGTGAAGCATCGATATTACTGATGTTCTCGTTAATAAAAGGCTGATTATCTTTGACTAAATAAAGTTCAGCCGCTACGGCAATAGCACAGGCTGAGCATGAATTAAGTAAGCCTTGGTTAATTATTTCTGAGGTAAGACTTTTGCGTAAATCTACCCTAGGGAGAATATCTTCAGCCATTTGCTCTTTTAATCTAACTGGGCAAGTTATATGGTTGTACTGGGGCGATTTGTCACCGTGATGCAGACAAAATTGGTGATCACGATGATCATTGATATCAGGTTGTATGGTTCTTTTATGCAAGGCTTCCATGTCTTTTTCAATTTTATAAACAATAACAATGACTAAAGATACAATATTTGCTTTGTTAGGTCGATAAGAGTGTATGAACTTTGTCCTTTATACCAAAGAGATTAAAGGAAGCGAAAAATAATTTTAGTTGTTAATATATCGATCAATTAAATTTAATCAGACCTGTCTCTTTCATGCTTTCAACTATCTACTTGATCAATATGCCGTATTCTTCAATTACTCGGCCTTCTCTAGCACTGGGGCTCATTGAAAATTATATTAATAAATATGGTCACCAAGTAGAAACAATATATGGCAATGTTGAATTCTCGACAAAAATTGGCCTTGAACTTTATGATCAAATAGACAACTCTTTTTTTGAACATCTCATTGGCGAATGGACATTTTCTCGTGGTGCTTTTCCAGAAAAAAAACCTGATGACGACGGTTTCTTTGGGCTATTTACTGATTTGACCGACACCATAAAACAGCAACTTTTATCCACTAGGAATAAAGCTGAACAATATATTGCTGAGTTAGCTGATCGCATCCTAGCAAACTCACCCAAAGTCGTTGCCTGTACTTCTACCTTTCAACAAAATTGTGCCTCTTTGGCGTTACTACGCATGATCAAAGAAAAAAATAGCAATGTAGTAACAATGATGGGAGGAGCGAACTGTGAAAGTATTATGGGTCAAACCATTAGTGAGTCTTTTCCGTGGGTTGATTACGTTTTTTCAGGTGAATGTGACGATGTTATCGGTAAGTTCATTGATAAGCTGATGCGTAATGAATTTATTGGCACGCATAACTTACCATATGGTTTTATTTGCCAACAAAATAATGACTTACTACTCTCACAAAGCAAGGTGTCTACTAAGCCACCACGTGGCTATATTGAAGATATGGCTCAGGTGGCTACCCCCATTTACGACAGCTATTTTAGTACGTTAAATAATTTAGGTTTAACGGCAAGTATTCATCCGGGTTTGTTAGCTGAAACCTCGAGAGGATGCTGGTGGGGAGCCAAAAAGCATTGCACTTTTTGTGGCTTAAACGGTGTTAGCATGACGCATCGTTCAAAGTCTTCGTCAGCAGTATTAGCTGAATTTGAGGAGCTTCATCAAAAATACAACATTAATAAATTAGAAATTGTCGATAATATTTTACCGATGGAATACATGAAAACAGTGCTACCTGCATTAAGTAAGGAGCAAAAATATAATATCTTTTATGAAACAAAGTCTAACCTGAAAAAAGAGCATGTCGCTCAACTTGCAGATGCTGGGGTTAAATGGATACAACCTGGCTTTGAAAGTTTGCACGACGATTTTTTAAAGCTCGTTGCTAAAGGTGCTACCGGTATTCAAAATGTTTCTGCACTTAAATGGAGCTTAAATTTTGGTGTGAGAGTTTCATGGAATTTGTTATGCGGAGCGCCAAACGAAAAAGACCATTGGTATGATGAAATGGCAGAAATACTGCCGCTTATTATGCACTTACAACCACCTTATCATGAGCTGATTAAAATACGCTATCCGCGCTTTAGCCCTTACTTTAAAGCCCCTGAAAAGTACGGTTTAACGCTTGAACCATTACAAAGTTATCAGTATATTTATCCTTTAACAGAAAATGAACTTGCTAATATCGCCTATTTTTTTGATGAAAAATCAACAAAAGATAAAGCTATTTTTAGTTTAACGGTTGGTAATGTTCACAATATAGCGGGCCATAAGTTACTACAAGAGCAAGTTACGCTATGGTCACAGCAATGGAGTGGTAGCTCAGTACCTTTACTTTATATGAGCGACCAAGGCGAAAACATTGTTGTTATTGACACCCGTAAAGTGGCCACTAACGTTACCCATCAATTATCAGGTTTAACAGCATGTATTTACAGATTATGTGAAGAGCCAGTATCAAAAAGTCGCTTAATCAGTAAGTTAGCCGCGTTAGCACTCCCTAATGATGACATCAACGTGAATAAAGCATTAGCAATACTGATAAAAAACAAATTGTTGCTCTCATTGAGTCACTGTTATTTAGCACTTGCATTAAAAGGGCAAACGCCGAAGTTACCCGATGTAAAAGATTATCCTTCAGGGTATTTGAATTTAGACAAAGCAGTAAAGGCGGTTGTCATCGGGTGAGTGGATATCAAAAGAATAATAACGAATCGTGATATTAAGTACTCGTTTATTGTTGAACAGGTGCTACCCGACAAACATCTTCCATCACTAAAGCGACATAGCGATAAGTCTGAAAAGCACTGAGTTCCATCAATTTATATTGCTCTTGCGTTAATGGTAAAGCGTTTATTGTGTCTATAATGTCTTGCTTATGATGTAGATCAACTTTGGCATGATGCATTAAACTATTAAAGCCTGCTGCCGGTAGGCCTGAAGTTTCAATTAATGTTTCAACATATTCAACGGTAGGGTGGTTCACCTCTAAACAGGCCAAGTATCCCATAAAGGCAATCGGGTCAGCATGGCGGATCCAGTAATATTGTGAACCAATTAAGGCGGCTAAATTGGTTGAAGGTATTTTATTGATAACAGACTCTCTGGGTACCCCAAGTACTTCTAGATCTTCTAAGCACCACTCGTCATGATTAAGCTCTTCAGGAATATGTTTTTCCATGTAAGCAATAAGGGGTTTTGATATAGGGTCTTTAGGACGTAATTCAGCGCAACGAATAACTTCTTTCATCAATTCTGTAGATGTCGTTGATATTTTATAATTTACGATGGCTTGTTCTATGCAAACATCAGGGTAACAAGCAAGTTGAGTAAAGGTACTATTTACAGCACCTGCTCGTATTTTCATTAACAAAAGGTTTGTATTTAAACGTTGGTAATGCATTAACGTATTCTTTTTTTCCATTAAACAATAACGCCAACAGGCTTATCATTGCCTTTGTTCGCACTTTTATGAATAGATTCTAATTGCGCAACTTCTTCTTTTGATAAACTATCGATCGCTTTTAGGTGTTCATCACTTAGCTCTGCTTTGTTGACAACTCCAGCGTCATGAAGTTGATCTACGTTACTTTTATTATTAGACATATTTTTATCCTTAAATTAGAGGTATTATTTACCTTACTTTATACCAGTACATTGAAATAAAGTTGCGATAGCATAGTAATTAATTGAATTTCTTGTCAAGTGATAATTTTAATTATAACTTGTTGATGTCACACTTTATATTTAAGCTACATACCAGCTTACTTGAATCATTATTTATAAAAAGAAGAAACAAATGCGCGGCTTAATTCAATTATTTTCCCTCATCATATTATGTGCTACGTCGCTACACAGCTATGCAGAAAACTCGCAGTATAGTTTTGATCACTTCTCTCGTGACCAAGGGTTATCACAAGCATCAGTACAAGCTCTATATCACGATAAACAAGGTTTTATTTGGGCTGGAACTACTGATGGTCTTAATCGCTTTGACGGTTATCAATTTACAGTGTACCGCAGCAATAGCGATAAATTTGATAGTTTATCTAATAATAATGTGTTGTCGATTACCCAAGACAGCAATGAAAATTTATGGTTTGGAACAGTAAGCGGCTTAAATAGGTTTAATAAAAGTACGGAGTCATTTACTACATTTCTACATGACAACAAGCAAAATAATAGTTTGAGTAACAATATGGTTCAAACATTGACTGCTGATAAGTTTGGTAGCGTATGGGTTGGCACCAAAAATGGATTAAATAAATTTAATGGGGAAAGCTTTACTCTATTCTCCCACCAGAGTGAAGAAAATAATGCCTTACGTAACAATATTCTAGCTATTCTAGAAGATAGCAACAATGATTTATGGCTGGGTACGCAAGGTGGACTTAGTTTTTTTGATGTGAAAGCTAAGACGCTGAACGCTGTGAAAGTAGATCTTAAAGAGCAAAGTATCACCAGCCTTTTAGAATATGACGATAATACATTATGGTTGGGCACTGAAAATGGTTTGTATTTATACCACAAGAAAAACGGTTTGCTTAGTGAGCACAAAACATTAATTAATCAACTTGCTAGTAGCTATATTACCTCATTTTTACTACGGAATAATAATGACTTATGGATAACGACTAGGAATAAGGGGATTTATCGTTATAACCTCATCAGCAAAAGTATTGAGCATCTGCAATCAGACAAGAAAAAACCTGATAGCCTAATCGACAATGATATCAGGGCCATTATTAATGATAATGCCAATAACTTATGGATAGGTACATATATCAATGGTATTGATAAATATGACGTATCTAGAGAACAATTTAACCATAAAGTACAAGATGTAACAAAAAAAAATCACTTACAAGGCGGTGCTTTTTTTCATTTTTTGGAACACTCTACCGATAAATTATTAATTTCAACGTATCAATCAGGGTTAAATGAATATGACAAAACGACTGGCCAATATCATCAATATTTACACGATCCGGCCAATAATAATAGCATAGGAGCGAATACGGTTACTTGGTTAATCAATGACGAAAAACAAGGTGTTTGGCTGGGTACTGTTGGTGGTGGTTTAAATCTTTTTGATGTTGAAACAAAAGTTTTTACCCGCTTTATGCATAACCCTGATGATCCAAACAGTATTAGTCATAATAATATATTATTTATTTTTGAAGAGGATGAGCATACTTTATGGATAGGTACTTGGGGCGGTGGTCTCAATAAATTTGATACGCTCACTAAAAAGTTTACTCGCTTTATGCACGATCCTAACAATATAAATTCTTTGTCAGGTAATAATATATGGGCGATACATAAAGACGATAAAGGCTTTCTTTGGCTCGGCACCATGTTTAGTGGCCTGAATAAGTTTGACCCTAAAACGAAGACTTTTACGCACTTTCAGCATGACCCAAAAAATGACAATACCCTTAGTAATCAATTTGTTGATGCAATCCATCAAACGAGCGACGGTATTTTATGGTTGGGGACTTCAAATGGTTTAAATAAATTTGACCCATTAACAGAAAAGTTCATCCATTATAAAGAAAAAGATGGTCTTGCCAGTACTACTATTTATGGCATCTTAGAAGATGAACAAGGTCACTTATGGTTGAGTACAACCAATGGCTTGTCACGCTTTAATCCAGAAACAGAAACCTTTAAAAACTATGATGTTACTGATGGACTTCAATCAAAGGAGTTTGCCACGCTTTCATATTACAAAAGTAAATCGGGTGAGTTTTTCTTTGGCGGCGTCAATGGTTATAACCATTTTTATCCACAAGATATTAAAGACGACACCAGGTTACCAAATATCGTCCTAACCAATTTTTTGGTACATAATGAAACGGTTAAAGTAGGCTCATATGAAGAAAGTAGTAATAAAACTGAACAGCCATTTATGCTTGATGCTGTCATCAATGAATTAACACAACTAACGTTAACTCACCTTGAAAAACTGATCACTTTTGAATTTTCAGCTCTCCACTTTTCTGAGCCGATGAGTAATAAATATGCTTACACACTTGATGGTTTTGATGAGAAATGGGTTTATACCGATGCAAAAAACCGCCGTGCTACTTACACCAATGTACCGGCAGGCGATTATGTCTTTCGAGTAAAAGCCAGTAACGGCGACGGTTATTGGAACGAACAAGGAAAGTCGTTAAACGTTACCGTATTACCTGCACCCTGGCTATCTTGGTGGGCGTTCAGCCTTTATTTTATTATCGGTGTTGGCTTATTAGTCGCTTTTATTTATCGTTTGAATTATCAACGCTTAAAAGAACAGGCTATTAATATTCGCTTAACGCGTGTTGATAAATTAAAAGATGAATTTCTAGCGAATACTTCTCATGAGTTGCGCACTCCTTTAAACGGTATTATTGGCTTAGCAGAGTCATTAATTGACGGTGTTGCTGGGCAGTTGCCAGAAAAAGCGAATCATGACTTGTCTATGGTGGTGGCGAGTGGTCGACGGTTATCAAACTTAGTGAATGATATCTTAGATTTTTCGAAATTAAAAAATCATGGCTTACAAATATACACCTCTGCAATTGATATTAACAGTATGGTTGATGTGGTCTTTACTTTATCTCGAGCTACATTGAAAACAAAAGACATTGAACTAATTAATAATATTGCTAAAGATTTCCCTGCGGTCAAAGCTGATGAGGACCGTTTGCAGCAAATTCTTTTTAATTTAGTCGGCAATGCCATTAAGTTTACCCCATCAGGTACCGTGACTATTTCTGCGCAATTAGTGGGCAATAGCCATACTGATGAACAGCAATTTGTTTGTATTGATATTAGTGATACTGGGATTGGTATTGCAACAGAAAATTTGGCGACTATTTTTAAATCATTTGAACAAGTTACTGGTAACGAGACACGTTCTGCAAGTGGCACAGGTTTAGGCTTAGCGGTTTCTAAACAGCTTGTTGAGTTACATGGCGGTACTATAACGGTAATCTCGACACAGAATAAAGGCAGCATATTTAGTTTCACGCTTCCGATTTACGATATAAGTGATAGTGAATTAAGTGAACTTATCGCCGTGGGGGATGTAAACCATGAGCAAACTAAGCAACAGTTATCACGATTACAGGCCATAGATGACACTATTGACTACTTTCCTGTTGATATTTTATCACCAAAAGATAATACGACCAATAAGGAGAATAATGATTTTCGAGTATTAATCGTTGATGATGATCCGATTAACCGTCAAGTGTTAAATAACTATTTATTGTCACTGGATTATCAGCTTTTTCAAGCCCACGGTGGTGAACAAGCTTTAGCGCTTATTGAACAAGCGAGTGAAGGCTTGTTGGCGGGGGAACGTCCGTTTGATTTAATTTTACTTGATATTATGATGCCAAAAGTTTCAGGTTATGAAGTCTGTCGAAAACTTCGAGAAAAATATTCAGTGAATGAATTACCAGTGATCTTTTTAACGGCTAAAAACCAAGTCGTTGACTTAGTTGAAAGTTTTTCTGCTGGCGGTAATGATTATTTAACTAAACCCATTTCAAAACACGAACTATTATCGCGTGTTGAAACGCATTTAACCTTGCTCGATATTAACCGAAGTTTAGAAACGAAAGTTGCTGAGCGTACCGTTGAACTCGAATATGCGATGCAAGCAAAAGGTGAGTTTTTGGCAAAAATGAGTCATGAAATTCGCACACCGATGAATGCTATTATTGGTTTAGGTTATTTAACCCTGAAAACTGATTTAAATCCCCATCAAAAAGACTTAATTAGCAAAACTCAAGACGCTTCTCAAGCGCTTTTAGGACTAATTAACGATATTCTAGACTTCTCCAAAATTGAAGCCGGTAAAATGTCAGTAGAGTCGATAACAATGAATATGGGGGGCTTAATTAATAAAACCAATAATATTTGTGCGTTGCGTGCTCATGCTAAAGATTTAGAGCTTATTGTTAAAGTACATAGCGATGTGCCAAAGCATATCAAGTCTGATCCGGTGCGCTTGCAACAAATTTTAGTGAACTTAGTGAGTAATGCCATTAAGTTTACCGAACAAGGACATATCCTTATTGAAGTCGCTCTGGCTAAACAGTCATTAATGGCTGATGACCGTAATCAGCTAACGCTTGAATTTAGTGTGAGTGACACCGGTATTGGTCTCGAACAATCAACAATGAATAACCTCTTTCAGTCGTTCACCCAAGCCGACAGTTCAATTACCCGAAAATTTGGTGGCACTGGTTTAGGCTTATCTATTTGTAAAGAGTTAAGTGGTTTAATGGGGGGTGAGATTTGGGTTGAAAGTACGTTAGGAGAAGGCAGTAAATTTAGCTTTAATATTGTCTGTGAAAAAAGCGATTTACCGGGCAATGAGCTGATAAATATTAACGCTATTAAAGGGCTTAATATATTAGTGGTGGATGACAATGAGCTTTGCTTGAATGTTATCACTGAGTTGTTACAAGAGTTTCATTGTCAAATTACCGCAGTAGCTAGCGCAGAAACAGCATTAGCATTGTTAGCAACGGCAAAAAGTAATAATAAATCTTATGATGTGGTTATTACTGATTGGCGTATGCCCAAAATGGACGGTATTTCTTTTGCTAAAGCGATACAAGATGATAAAAATCAATATAACGTTCGAGCAGTGTTAATGGTGACGGCATTTGATAAAAGTGATGCCATGCCGTTAGCACATTCATCAGGTATTGATGGCTTCTTAGAGAAACCTGTTAATGCCAGCTTGCTATTAGAGGCGATAATGGACGTATTAAAAATCTCCCCAGATGAAGACTTTTACAGTATAAAAAATGCAAGTTTAATGGATTTTTCAACAACCGACATATTATTAGTTGAAGATAATGAGTTAAACCAACAGGTCGTCTTAGGGTTTTTAGAAGATACCCAAGCGAATGTTGATGTTGCAGAGAATGGCCTTGTCGCCCTAGAAAAATTAGCCAATAAAAGTTATGACTTGGTTTTGATGGACATTCAAATGCCTGAAATGGATGGGGTAACAGCTACACAAGAAATTAGAAAACAAGCCCAATTTAAAAAACTGCCTATTATTGCTATGACAGCTCACGCGATGCCAGATGAGCTCAATAAATGTTTGGCAGCCGGTATGAATGAATATTTCACTAAACCGATTGACCCTAATGCGTTATTTAGTTTAATGGCAAAATACTTAAGTGATAAAATTAATGCCGTGGTAAACAAATCTGTCGATATTAAAGAGCAAAATCTTGATGTTACTGAGTTAATCTCGGATAACTCTGAAAAAACATTAATGAATCGCATTGCACAACTGAGCTGTTTAAACAGTAAGAAAGCCTTGCTGGCGATGGGTGGCAGACAGCACATTTATCAAAAACTCGTTGTCGACTTTCATAAAAGTACCCTAAAAATCCCTCAAAAAATGGAGCAAGCTTACCAAGATAAAGATGTTGAAAGTCTATATCGAATGATTCATTCTTTGAAATCTAATGCTGCTTATATTGGTGCCTTCTGTTTAGCTGAGTTATCAGCAGAGCTGGAAGGGAAAATAAAAGAGCAACCTGAGAACTGTTTATCACTCATCAGACAACTAATAACAGAACACCAGATGATATTATCAGCCTTAGCGACCTTGACTAATAGTAATACAGATAGGTTATTAACTGATGAGCCTAAAATGTTCATTAACAAAGGGTTACTTCTCGTACTGTTAAATTCTATTGTCGACTTACTTAAAAAAGAAGATGCAGAAGTCGAAGACTTATTACCGCAGTTAATCGAATATACCCGAGGAAGTGACCTCGTTGAACTTGTTGATAATATTGTCGAATTAGTTGAAGATATCGAATACGCTAGCGCATTAAGCCTTATCGAAGCATTAAGGAATAAACTTGTCTATTAGTCGGCTCAAGGGCAAGTGAGTATGAGTGGGTCAAGTTTAGCTTGATTATTATCTGTTTTAAAAGAAAAAGTTGATAGCGGAAAATGAAAACTTTAGAGCAAATCATTTTAATTGTTGATGACGATAAAGCAAACCGTAAAATGCTAAAAGAGTTGTTGCAGGAACAAGCAAAAATTATTTTTGCGAAAAATGGTAAACAAGCCAGAGAACTTGCTATAAAACATCTTCCTGATCTTATTTTATTAGATGTGGTTATGCCTGATATTTCTGGTTTTGAGGTCATCGATTATTTGAAAAATGACCCTAAGACAATGAATATCTCGGTTATTTTTATCACAGGTTTAGCTAATGATGATGATGAAGAGCGTGGTTTTAATTTAGGCGGCTGTGATTATATATATAAGCCCTTTAAACCTAACATTGTTATTGCTCGCGTGATGATGCATTTAGAATTAATTCGTCAACGTAAAATGTTAGATGAAATTGCTCATATTGACGCCTTAACTGGGGTTAATAACCGGCGCAAGATGGATATTGTTTTAAAAGATGAAGTTGCAGCAAATAAATATGAGCATACCAATCTACTCGTGGCAATTCTCGATATCGATTACTTTAAACAATATAATGATGGTTACGGTCATGGCGCTGGCGATGTTGCTTTAAGGCAAGTCGGACAGGCGCTTCGTGAGATCTGTGTACGACCACGAGACTTTATCGCACGCTATGGTGGTGAAGAATTTGTTATTATCTTACCTGATTGTGATGAAGCGAGCGCCGAAATTATGCTCAGTAATATTGCTCAAGCGATTAAAGATAAAAAAATTAAACATCAGTATTCTAGTGTGTCGCCACAATTAACAGTCAGTGTTGGTGCTGTGGTGGTTAAGTCATCTCAGTCTGTTGTTGTCGCTAATGTTATGCAAAAAGCGGACAGTTTACTCTATCAGGCGAAAAACAATGGCCGTAATCAATACTGTCTTACTGAACTGAACTGAACGAGCTAGGCAAACTCTTTATCAACAGCGCCAAGTGTTTGTTAACTTTTGGCGCAAGAAACAAAACACCCATGGCGTTATAATTTAATCATTGTCTTGTTGAACTGAACTGAACCAGCTAGGCAAACTGTTTATCAACAGCGACAAATGTTTGTTAACTTTTGGCGCAAGAAATAAAACACCCATGGCGTTATAATTTAATCACTGTCTTGTTGAACTGAGCTGAACGAGCTAGGCAAACTGTTTATCAACAGTGCCAAATGTTTGTTAACTTTTGGCGCAAGAAATAAAATATATTTGGTATTATCATTTTATTACGGGTTAATCTTTTGTCTTTTCAGAAATAGTGACAGATATTTCTATTAACTGTTTCTTTCGTATTAATTTAAAAGGTAATACGCTGCCAGGTTGAGTTTCTGCCACTATATCTTGTGCTTGTATAAATGAACTAATGGCGACATTATTAATCTGATAAACGATATCACCCGGTTGCAAGCCAGCTCTAAAGGCAGGGCTGTTCTTTTCAACGCCAGCAATAGTAAAACCTTTAAAGTTGTTTGGTAGCGAGTTAATACTTACGCCTAAGTAGCCACGTATTACCCGACCATTAGCAATTATTTTTCGCATCACTTTATGGGCGAGTGAATAAGGAACGGCGAAAAATATTCCCTGAATATTCCTTTCTGTATCAATGAACTTTCTTGAATTAATACCTACCAGCTCGCCATTAGTATTAATAAGCGCACCGCCGGAATTACCATCATTGATGGCCGCGTCCATTTGTAATAATTCTAAATAATTAATGACACTTAAACCGCTACGACCTGTGGCACTAATTACGCCCTGAGTCACTGTTTGTCCTAAATTCAGTGGATTACCTATCGCTAATACCACATCACCAGCAAGTGATTGTAAATCAGCTCTCTGTGGAATAACCGGTAGGTTAGCCGTGTCTACTTTAAGGACGGCTAAATCAGTATAAGTATCATAACCAATAAGTTCTGCTGAAAAACGTTGGCCATTTTGCAGATCAACATTTATTAAATCAGCATTTTGTACGACGTGAAAATTGGTTAATATATAGCCGTTAGAATCCATGATAACGCCAGAACCTAAGCGGGTAGACCTTCTTGCTTTTGCACCATAGACAGGGCTAGTGCTTATATCTTCTGAATAGATGTTAACAACAGCAGGACTGGCAGTACTTACTGCTCTTGCATAAGATAATGGTTGTTGTTGTGGTTGATTGTTTTGCAGTACTTGTAAAGTGTTGTTCCGTAACTCTGGTACTAACAGAAGTAGAGTAACAGCTATCATCACGCCATAACTGGCTGGACGAACAATGTATTTTATTAGGTTTATTATGTTCAAAATTAATTTTTATGATGAGTGTTTAATATCGCTAGCATAGCATAGGTCTGCTTTAATCTTATAGTTTGAAAAATAAAAAAGGCTCATAAAGAGCCTTTAGATAAGTCTAATATCACCCCTGTGGTATTAGCGGATCATTAAGAACAATGTGCTATTACCTCTGACAATATTGAGAGCAAAAACCCCTTTGTTATCATTTAAATAGCTGCGTAGTTCACCTATAGACTTGATACGTGTGCGGTTTATTCCACTGATCACGTCACCTTTTTGTAAGCCAATAGCGGCGGCGGGACTTTCTTCTTCCACTGACTTAATATCAATACCTTGATCATTCGTACTATTTTGAAGTTCAGCCCCATCTAACATTCTGTGGATGCTTGCGGCCTCTACTTTTGCTGTTTCTTGTTTTTTAAGCGTAACGTCATAAGTCTTTTCTGAACCGTCTTTTTTGATGACCGTTAATTCAACAGACTTGCCTGCACCGATCGAGCCAATCTTTCCTCGAATGGCGGCAAACGTTTTCACCACTTTTCCGTTCACTTTGGTAATAACATCACCAGACTCAATACCGGCATCGGCAGCAGCAGAATCAGCAATGACTTGCTCGATAAAGCCACCTTGGCTTGACTCGAGTTCTAGCGCCTTGGCGATTTCACCATTCACACTTCGGCCTAACACGCCAAGGACACCGCGGCGAACTTCGCCAAACTCAATTAATTGTTTAACAATGTTATCGACCATATTACTGGGTATGGCAAAGCCAATACCCACATTGCCACCATTAGGGCCTAATATCGCCGTATTAATGCCAACAAGTTTACCGTGTAAGTTAATGAGTGCGCCACCCGAATTACCACTGTTAATGGCTGCATCAGTTTGAATAAAGTCTTCGTAATTCTGTGCATTTAATCCGCTACGTCCTAAAGCACTTATAATACCTGATGTGACGGTTTGACCTAAACCAAAAGGGCTACCAATGGCAACAGCAAAATCTCCAACCCGTATGTTATCTGAGTCAGCTAACTTTACTTCAATTAAATCTTCAGCGTCTATTTGTAGTAAAGCGATATCACTACTGGCATCAGAGCCAATTTTTTTTGCGGTGATTTGACGACCGTCTTTTAACGTTATTTGAATTTCATCAGCTTCACTGATGACATGATTATTAGTGACTATGTAGCCTTGTGCAGCATCAATAATGACCCCTGAGCCTAAACCTCGAAATTCACGCTTTCTTGATTGGTTTTGTTGAGGATTACCAAAGAAAAACTTTAAGGCATCTGGTACTGTAGATTTATCTTCGTGGGTACCGGTAACCGAAATTAGCACGACACCCGGAGTGACCTTTTCTAGCATCGGCGCTAGACTTGGCAACTGTTGACCACTAACGGAAAAAGGTAAATTGGCTTGAACGGGCAAACTTGCCAAGGCAATAGAGCTAGAAAGAAGAATATTTGTTGCTAAAACAGACAGTTTTTTCATAAAAGAGACAACCTTCTTATAAACATAAATGATTAATGTAATTTTATACTCAACTAAAGACCTCTGCTGTGTGCGTTAGTTCCAAAGAACATTAGCCTACATTTGTAACACTTTGTTTCTTGTCGACAAAAAGTCCACTCGCTTGGCCTGAATAGTCAAGTGGTGGTTCAGTGCTTGTTTCTTCACTCTTACGTTCGGCTCTGTTATGACGTAATGAGACCGTTTGTGCAAGTTGTTCTTGTGTTTCTTTTGAGAAAAAAGGCATGCCATCAACGTCTAAAGGTGTTGCTTGCTTTAATAATTGCGTACTTTTTTCCATTTGCAACATTGCTGTTTGGCAAGTGCTATTCATTTTGTCCAACAGTATTGTTGAGTCATCTAAATGTTCTGCAACATCGAGTTTATATTGTGCTAAAGCGTCTTCACTATTACTAACGCGTGCACTAAGTTTTTGATTGTCTTGGACTGATGCAGATAAAAAACGACTAGCAACAAAACCTATTGCCGCACCAACTAATAAAAGAAAAATTGCTAAAACTATATCCATAGTGTCAAACCCTCGTTATATTCAATAAAATTAGTAAAAATATGGGAACTTATTTTGTATAATAGCGCTTCTGTTCGCGCTTACCTAATCAATATGATTGCGAATTTGTTAATTTCAAGAAAATATTCCATTAGTCCTGTAAAGACTTTGTGAAAAAAAATATAAGTGGCCAATAAATGATCAAGCTTTCACCTCTAGATAAGTATAATGAAGATTTAACCCGTGATGATTTTTTACATGACGATGCGCAGGAAAATGCGGTAAAAAACTTACAGAGGCTCTATGAAGATCTTCAAAATAAACCCTTACCCGTTGAAGGGTTTAAGAAAGTGCTTCATCGCTGGAAGCGCATTGTTGCTTCATCTGAAACTAAAACCATACAAGGACTTTATTTTTGGGGGGGCGTTGGTCGAGGGAAAACTTATTTAGTTGATACCTTTTATGATTGTTTGCCTTTTGATAATAAAATGCGTGTTCACTTTCATCGCTTTATGCACCGTGTTCATCAAGAATTAAAAACATTAACAGGGCAAGCTGACCCATTGAAAATAATTGCCAAACGTTTTGCTGATGAAACCTGCATTATTTGTTTTGATGAATTTTTTGTTTCCGACATTACCGATGCAATGATTCTTGGCGCTTTGTTTGAAGAATTATTTGCACATAATGTTACTTTAGTGGCAACGTCAAATATTATACCTGACGGTTTGTACCGTAATGGTTTGCAACGTGAACGTTTTTTACCAGCTATTAAACTCATCAATAAACATTGTGATGTAGTAAATGTCGATAGCGGTATTGATTACCGTTTGCGAACCCTAAAGCAAGCCGAGATTTACCATGCTCCACTTGATGCCGAGGCAAGCGAAAACCTGGCGCAATATTTTATTCAATTGTCGGTCAAACCAGGTAAAAAAGATGTTGAAGTTAAAATAAATAATCGCTCATTATCGGCGATTGAAGAGTCCGACGGTATTGTACACTTTGATTTTTCGGTGTTGTGTGAATCCGCACGTAGTCAAACTGACTATATGGAGATAAGTCGTTTGTATCACACGGTATTATTAGCCAATGTCAAACAAATGAGTGTTGATCGTGAAGATGCGGCGCGTCGATTTATTGCCTTGGTTGATGAATTTTATGAGCGTAATGTAAAATTAATTATTTCCGCTGAAGTCGAAATGGAAAATTTATACAGCCACGGTGGACTGGAATTTGAGTTCAACCGTTGTTTAAGTCGTTTACAAGAAATGCAGTCACATGATTATTTAGCAAGTAAGCACTTACCTTAGTGAGATAGTAGGCTCTACTTAAAGATAATTATAAAAATGCCGATTTAGCGATCGGCATTTTTTTATGCCAATTTTTAGAATTATTACGCGAGTAAACTATATGTTGTGTTTTTTATTTAACTTGATCCAGTATGTAGAGCTTTGGATTTGTCATTTATTTTTATAGGTAATATAGACCATAAATAAAGTGAAAAAATTGAAACACATTTAAGGCATTAGCTAAGTTTCCAACAAGTGAAAAAGATAACCACCAGCAAGCCTACATTGAAAAAAGTGCGAAACAATAAAAGTTAAAGAGGGAAGTGAGGTATTAGCTTTTCCAACCACAGCAAGCCAAAGTGTAAAATGTTATCAAAAATCGGTAGCCTCCTTAGACAATTGCGCTATTTGCTTAAATTACAGCGATTCAAAATGTGATTCATTATTAGCTAGCGATTGTATTCGTGATAAAAGTTTAAAAAAAGTGCAATTGATTGTGATTTATAGGTGATCTTAGCAGATAACTTCTGTATAATCCGCGCTCCCTGCGTTACAAATGCCTACTGTTTTTGACTTTTGTGAAAAGTAGTGGCGATGGACTCGATACTCGAAGGGGTAGAGCGTGGTCTTTTTAACCGGTGATGCTAATTCTTAGCATTTATCATTTAAAGTAACATAATAAATATTGGGTTTTTTAATGAAAACTTTTGTAGCAAAACCAGAAAGCGTACAACGCGAATGGTTCTTAGTGGACGCCGAAGATAAGACTTTAGGACGTATCGCTACTGAAATTGCAACCCGTTTACGCGGCAAGCATAAAGCAGAATATACTCCTCACGTAGATACTGGCGATTATATCGTTGTTATTAACGCTGAGAAAGTGAAAGTAACTGGTAATAAAGCGAAGGGTAAAATTTACTACTCGCATACAGAATTCCCAGGCGGTCTTAAGCAAATTAGTTTTGAAAAGCTAATTGAAAAAGCTCCAGAGCGTGTTTTAGAATTCGCAGTTAAAGGTATGTTACCTAAAGGTCCTTTAGGTCGTGAAATGTTCCGTAAGCTTAAAGTTTACGCGGGCACTGAACATAAGCATACTGCACAACAACCACAACTTTTGGAGCTTTAAGCAATGGCTGATAATCAATATTACGGTACTGGTCGTCGCAAGAGCTCAACTGCTCGTGTGTTCATGAAAGCTGGTAACGGTGCAATTACAATTAACAAGCGTGACATTTCTGTATACTTTGGTCGTGAAACGGCTCGTATGGTTGTTCGTCAACCATTAGAATTAGTTGAAATGTTAGAAAAGTTTGACTTTAACATCACTGTTGTTGGTGGTGGTATTTCTGGTCAAGCTGGCGCAATTCGTCACGGTATCACTCGTGCATTAATGGAGTTCGATGAAACTTTACGTGGTTCTCTACGTGTAGCTGGTTTCGTAACTCGTGATGCTCGTAAAGTTGAACGTAAGAAAGTTGGTTTACACAAGGCTCGTAAAAAGCCACAATTTTCAAAACGTTAATATTTACCTTATACGTTTTCAAAAAACCGACTTTATGTCGGTTTTTTTATATCTGTTATTTAGAAAAATCAACATCCGCAGTAAAGGTAAAATCGCGGGCTTTTTATCATTAAAATAACCTTAGGCGATAATAAATAATACAGTGCGAGCTCCAATAAAATGGTAAACTTTCAATGAACAGCAATAAAAATAATATGGGTGAAAATAGTCCTACTATTAAGCTGTTTACTGAACACTTTTTTGTTGGTTAGCCATTACACTTAGCTATATAAGTATTAAAATAATTTATCAGATAGTGAAAGAGAAACTATTTTTTTGTGCGTTTTTTTTGAATAATAATCTTTCGTATTTAGTTGTGTGTCTAAAGTGATAAAGTCAGTGAAATAAAGATATATAACCGATGTTTTGCTTATTTTTACTTGTAAAAAAGTGCTTATTTCTTTATTATCAGAAAAATTTTTGTCACAAGTTTTGGCGAACAATTGGAAAGTATTTTCTCTCGCAACTCGCTGAAGCTGTGAGAATAATAATTCGAATTTGTTTGAAACAATGTTATTTGGAGATTTTAAATGAGCAATGCGCCCGTGAATAACGGCCGTCGACGCTTTTTAACTGCTGCTACTTCGGTAGTAGGTGGTGTTGGTGTTGTCGGTTTGGCTGTGCCTTTCATTGGTTCTTGGAACCCTAGTGCTAGAGCGAAAGCTGCAGGTGCTCCGGTTGAAGTCAATGTTAGTAAAATAGAACCAGGTCAATTAATTCGCGCTGAATGGCGAGGAAAACCTGTTTATGTGGTCCGAAGAACTGAAGAAATATTATCAACTTTAGCGGCGCATGACGATCAATTGAAAGACCCTGGTTCAGAAGAGCCCCAACAACCTACTTATGCAACTAATGCATATCGTTCAATTAAGCCTGAGTTTATGGTTGCTCTAGGCGTTTGTACTCATTTGGGTTGTGCTCCTACTCACCACCAAGGCGATTTTGAAGAGTTTGTTGAGGGTGTAAAAGACGGTTTCTTTTGCCCTTGTCACGGCTCTAAATTCGATATGGCTGGACGTGTTTTTCAAAGCGTTCCTGCACCAACAAATTTGGTGGTTCCTGAGCATTCATTCCCAACAGCAGACACCTTATTAATTGGTGTTAATACAGGAGAAGCATAATGTTATCTAATTTAATGGTGTGGATTAATAAACGTTTACCGTTAACCGACGCGGTAAACAAGCATGCTGGTCAATATCCTGCACCTAAAAACTTTAATTTTTGGTATGTATTTGGTGTTTTAGCGAGTGTCGTACTCGTCAATCAATTGTTAACGGGTGTTTGGTTAACAATGAGTTATGAACCATCAGGTGAAGGTGCGTTCGCTTCTGTAGAATACATCATGCGTGATGTTGATTACGGCTGGTTACTTCGCTATATGCATTCTACAGGCGCGTCAGCGTTTTTTGTTGTTGTTTATATGCATATGTTCCGTGGCATGATGTACGGTTCATACCAAAAGCCTCGTGAATTACTTTGGATCTTCGGTATGTTGATCTTTTTAGTGCTTATGGCTGAAGCTTTCATGGGTTACTTATTACCTTGGGGTAATATGTCTTATTGGGGCGCGCAGGTTATTATTTCTCTGTTTGGTGCTATTCCAATTATAGGTGATGACTTAACACTCTGGATACGCGGTGATTACGTTATATCAGGTGCTACCTTAAACCGTTTCTTTGCTTTACACGTTATTGCAATGCCATTGGTTTTAGTTGTATTAGTTTTCTTACATATTCTTGCACTTCATGAAGTGGGTTCGAACAACCCTGAAGGCACAAATATTAAAAAACCTAAAGGCAGTGTGCCATTAGAAGAGCACAGTAAATTTACTTTCCATGAGCAATATACTAAAAAATACGATATCGTCGATGCGATCCCGTTCCACCCCTATTATACAGTTAAAGATTTAGTGGCGATTGTTATCTTCTTAATCATTTTCTCTTGGGTAATGTTTTTTAACCCTGAAGGCGGTGGCTATTTTATGGAAGCGCCAAATTTTGAACCTGCAAATGGTTTGAAAACACCAGAGCATATTGCACCGGTTTGGTATTTTGGACCTTTTTATACCATTTTACGTGTAATCCCTGATAAGTTATTAGGGGCAGTTGGTATGTTTTCTGCGATCATTGTTTTATTCTTATTACCTTGGTTTGACCGTGGTACAGTGAAATCTATTAAGTTCCGTTGTACGGCTCATACGGTTAACTTATCGCAATTTGTTATTTGTTTCATTGCTTTGGGTATTTTAGGTACGTTGCCATCAACACCGATCTACAACTTAATTGGTACTATCGCTACGTTTGGTTATTTTGGTTTCTTTCTTGCCTTATGGGTATATAGTAAGAACGAAAAAACTAAGCCCGTTCCAGAGAGGGTTTCAGGATAATGAATAAATTTATTAGAGCTTTTATTTTTGGAATTTTTGCGCTTGTGCCTATGCTCACACTTGCTGGTAGCAGTGGTGTTCATTTAGACAAAGCGGGTAATGATTTAAGTGACAAAGAGTCACTTAAACGTGGTTTTCAATCTTACATTAATTATTGTTTAGGTTGTCACCAGTTACAGTACCAAAGATACAATCGTACTTTTGAGGATTTAGGTATTAGTGAAGCCGATGGTATTGCTAATTATATGTATACGGGTGAAAAAGTCGGTGATCATATTACTAATACTATGCCAGCAAAAGATGCGGCTAAATGGTTTGGTAATACACCACCTGATTTAACGCTAATGGCGCGTTTAAAACCAGGGCCTGATTATATTTATACTTACTTGCGTTCTTTCTACGTTGATCCTGAACGTCCCTTTGGCGTTAATAACACCGTATTAAAAAATGCGGGTATGCCGCATGTTTTACAGGGGTTACAAGGTGTTCGTACGATGGACGAAAATGGTAATCTCAGTGAAGCAACGGGTGGTTCTATGACCGTTGAAGAGTACGATGCCTTTGCTCGTGATTTAGCCAATTTCTTAGAGTACACCGGTGAGCCAAGTAAGCTTAAGCGTGAAGCTATGGGATATTGGGTAATAGGTTTCTTATTTATTTTCCTTATTTTTGCTTACTTACTTAAAGTTGAATATTGGAAGGACGTACATTAACAATTATTGTTAATGTACAGCGTTTTATTTATGGGGGGCTTTGGCCCCCTTTGTTAGTTTTTTATTACAGATTTTTGGAGGCATTATGGCCGTAGCAGCAAACAAGCGTTCAGTGATGAATTTATATTCTCATGCTGATGATATGTATAGTCATCAAACACGCATCGTACTCGCTGAAAAAGGTGTTGGCGTTGATATCCACTTAGTTGATTTGGCTAACTTACCAGAAGATTTACTCGACTTAAATCCCTATGGCACAGTACCGACGTTAATTGATCGTGAATTAGCATTATACGAAGCATCAATTATTATTGAATACTTAGATGAGCGTTTTCCTCATCCACCATTAATGCCAGTTTATCCGGTATCACGTGGTCGTAGCCGTTTGATGATGCATCGCGTAGAACAAGATTGGTACAGTCTAGCAAAAATAATTATGAGTGGCCCAGCAGACGCTGCAAGCAAAGCTCGTCAAGAACTTAAAGAAAGTTTGTTAAGTGTAGCGCCAATTTTAAATGAAGCGCCTTACTTTATGAGTGAAGAATTCAGTTTAGTTGACTGTTACTTAGCACCACTATTATGGCGTTTACCTGCTTTAGGTATTGAACTTGACGGTGAAGGCTCTAAAGAATTTAAAGGTTACATGCTGAAGTTATTTGAACGTGAGTCATTTCAAGCATCGTTAACTGAAGAAGAACGTGAAATACGTTTAGGTATGTTTTAGCCTTGATATCTCCAGAGATGACCTCTAACAAGCCTTATATAGTGAGAGCTTTTTATCAGTGGATTTCTGATAACGACCTCACACCATATATTGCTGTCGATACGAGTGTCTATGGTGTGTTAGTTCCAACAGCTTATGTGACTGATGGGCAAATTGTGCTCAACGTTTCAATGTCAGCCGTTGGTTCTATTTCTCTTGCTGATCATGCCATTGAAGTAAGCGCACGTTTTGGCGGTAAGCTTGAACAACTTGTCGTGCCTTACGGTGCTATTAGTGCTATTTATGCAAAAGAAAATGGTGCGGGGACATCGCTTGTGATTGAACACCCTGAACCAGAACTTGATAAAGAAATAAGTCCAGTAAAGCCAGTAGGTTTATCTAGTGTCTCTTCAGATAAGAGCAGCACTTCAAAAACCAAGTCTGAAAAGGGCTCAGCGAAAGGTAAGCCTAGCTTAAAAGTGATCAAGTAATTACTACAAGCACAATAACTGTTGTTGGTATATTAGCTGTTATGCTGAAATTGTTTTAAATTTATTTCAGTCGTCATTATGGCAAGCGGTTAATAATAAAAAAGCTTCACAAGTATTAACTTGAGAAGCTTTTTTTATGAGCGCTATGGTAAGTAACTTATCGTTAAATGTATTCAAATATTTTGAATACACGATTGACGCCGCTTACATTACGGGCTATCTCTACGGCTTCATTAGCTTGCGCTTGTGTTATTAAGCCCATTAAAAAGACTTCGCCATTTTCAGTAACTACTTTAATATTAGTCGCATCGATGTTGTCACTGCCAAAAAGAGCCGCTTTAACCTTAGACGTTAACCAAACATCGTTACTTCTGGTCGTAATAGAAGTGGTATTACTGATACGAATTTGATTATGTAGCTGAACAACTTGTTTAACTTCATTAATCGACTTTATCGCCAGATCGCGTAAATAGGTATTGGGCACTTGCCCGATAACTAAGACACTACCGTTAACACTGATCACTTGAATATTAGTGTTGTCTGCGAGGGCTTGATGTTTGCCAAGCTTAGCATTCGCCTCAAATTCAATTTTTTGGTCGTCCAACTGTGTACCAATACTACGCTCATCGGTAGCAGCAGATGCTCCTCCGACAATAGTAACAACAGCAGCAGCAACGCACCCTTGCAAAAATAAAATACTTGCTAGGGTTATTAATAATTTTTTTCGCATCATATTAATTGGCATCTTGAGGAAATAAAGTTGTGTCAATAATATCGCATAAGCAATGTATTACCACTAAATGTACTTCTTGAATTCTAGCTGTACGTGAAGAAGGTACCCGTATTTCTACATCGTTTTCGCCCAGTAAACCTGCAATATCGCCGCCATCACCGCCGGTTAATGCGATAATAGGAATATCGCGAGATACTGCTGCTTCTATCGCTTTTATGACATTACGAGAATTACCACTGGTAGAAATAGCGAGTAAAACATCCCCATTATTACCTAATGCTCGCACTTGTTTAGAAAATATTTCATCGAAGGAATAATCATTCCCGATAGAAGTAATCGTCGAAGTGTCGGTCGTTAAGGCTATTGCCGGTAAAGGTGGTCGTTCAGTTTCATAGCGGTTTAATAACTCCGCTGAAAAGTGCTGTGCATCACCCGCTGAACCGCCGTTACCACAGGCAAGTATTTTATTACCAGCCAATAAGCTTTGCACCATTATCATACCAGCATGCTCAATAGGTCCTGCTAGTAATTCACTGGCGGCAATTTTGGTTTGGATACTTTCGGTAAAGTTACTTTTGATCCGTTCTAACATAAATGAAATTAGCTCCGTTTATTGACTCTAAAAGGCGTTTTTTAGCCAGGTAATATCGAGATTGTTTATATTACCTTGTAAAGCAATAACATCAAATCGACAAGAAGTATTATATTCGTTTAAACCACATTGTTGCAGATAAATTGCAGCTGTTTTCCTAATTTTTTGCTGTTTTTTCGTTGATATTGCTGAAATAGCACCACCAAACGACATCGAAGCACGATATTTTACTTCGACAAAGACATAAGTGTCAGCATCTTTGACGATTATATCAATTTCACCTAACCGGGAGGTGAAGTTTTTTTCTTCGATAATTAAGCCTTGTGCCACCAAAAAATCTCCCGCGTACCTTTCGGTAATATCACCGGTTTTTTTAGTCGTAACTGGCTTAGTCCATGGCAATTTCAGCGACCTCACCATCTTGATATATACCCCACAATAAGCTTCGCGTTAGGGTGTTATTACTGTTTAATTTTAATATACCGGTTTGACCATAATGACGAACATAAGGTTTTTGTTTCATCAGGGGCAGTTTGTCGACTAAATATAGGCTGTCATAACCCATGGCAAAGATGCGTTGTAAAGAGTCACTGCGACTTGGCCAAAGCGTTTTACTTAAATCAGCTAATTGAGCATTTTGTTGTTGGCTACTTAACAGCCAAGGCATTTCGGTAAAAATAAGGTTACGAAGATCGTTATGCTTACTTGAATCTTGTTTACTGCTATGACTGCGAGAGCTAGCATAAACTGGAATAATAGTAGCAAAAGGGCTGGTATTAACATCAATGTACGGTTTTAGTAATTTTGTTTGTGCCGGTGAACCCACTAAGTAAAACATATCAATATCACGGCGATTTCTTGGTTCTGAATCGATACTCTGTTTTACTCTTATTTTTAAATCCTTGATACGCGCTTGGCTACTATCGACCTCTAAGCTAGCCTTGAGTTGCTCTTGCATCATTTTGCCTTTTTCGAAATAAACAACTTCAGGAGCATAGCCGTTAATCAGTTGCCATTGTTTGCTAAAGGCTCGGGCAATTCTTTTACTGGCGGTATCTTGATGGCTGAGTATGACTGGTGAGCGATAATTTTTACGACTCAATGTTGTTGCTGCTTGGTAAGCTTCGTCTTCTGGGCGCATCGACAGAATGAATTGCTCTGTGCTCCGTTGCTCAACTTTTGGCGTGTTAAGTAATAAGCTAGGTAGCAAAATTTCACCTTGGGCAAGGAACTTATCGACATTATTTTTAAGCAAAGGGCCAATAATAAAATGACTATTTAAGGCGATTAGCTGCTCATTTAATAAGGTCCAATCAAGTGTATCAGCATCGATAAAGGTTAAGTTTTTATCGGGAATATTACTATAAGCGGCTAGGATCCCTTGCTGGGCAGCTTTTCCTGCAGACGCTTGTTTACCTGAAAGGGGTAAAATAACCGCAATATTTTCAATAAGTGCTTGTGGGCTTTGTTCTGTTATTTTTAATGTTTCAATAATCGCTTGTGCGGGATGCGCAGAAAAATCACCTTGCCACTGACTTAAGTAAGCATCAAAACGGTTAATATCACCACCAAATTTATGCGCGTAAGTTAATAGTTGTTGCCAACCTTTAATATAAGGCGGGTCAAGCGCTGCTAATTGGCTGACTTGCCAAGTAGACAGTAAAGTTAATGCTTGCCATAGTTCATAGATATCATCAACGTCTGTATTTGAACTGCTGGAAAACCAATGCAATTTAGCGTTGACCGCACTAATTTCTAATGCTCTACGCTGCTGTATATCAGCCAGTAAGAAGTAGTAGTTTTCGCGATGAATAACGTTATTATCAGTTGAAATTTTATTAGCAACTTCAAGCTGCTTAAAGGCTAATTCAACCTCAGTTAGCTTAAGTAAACTATCTGCGCTTACCAATGCTAAGCGGTACTTGTCTTGTGCATTGTCAGTTAGTGCTGTGAGTTGCTGAGATAACCATAGTGCTTGATTATAACTTTCCTCACCAATCAGCAATTCACTGGCATCAATAAGTGTGGCGGTTGCTATTTTTACCTCTTGTGTTTGCGCAGCCAACAGCAACTGTTGTGAGGTTATTTTATTATTGGCACTCTCTAATGGTTGATTTCGAGAATCGATTGCGCCTTTATTGTCGGCAATATTTTTGGACGTACCGCAACTTGTCAATAATGTCGTTGTTAGTAGAGCGACAGAAAAGAGTGTAGTAATGCGATAAAGAGTGCTTTTTTTAGAAAACAAAAAATTAGTTTGGCTCACCAGCGATAAATCCGTACTTTATTAGTTAGCTTTATAATAAACTTCATCTTCATCAGTCTCAACTTAAGTATTCATTATGTCGTCAGTATTTGTAGAATCAGGCACGCTTTACATCGTCGCCACACCCATCGGAAATTTAACCGACATCAGTCAACGCGCACTTGATGTGTTAACTCATGTGGATATTATTGCCTGTGAAGATACTCGCCATACTCAAAGATTATTATCTGCTTATTCTATCAAAAACAAAACGCTATCATTACATGACCATAATGAACGCCAACGTCAAGACTATGTTGCAACACTTTTACAAGAAGGGAAAAGCATTGCACTGGTTTCAGATGCCGGAACACCCTTAATCAGTGATCCTGGGTTTCATTTGGTTCGCCATTGCCGACAACTTAATTTACCTGTTTCTCCTATTCCGGGTGCTTGTGCAGCAATTGCTGCTCTATCTGTCGCGGGTTTACCCACAGATCGTTTCTCTTTTGAAGGTTTTTTACCTTCAAAAACCGGTGCTAGGCAAGCAACATTAGCGAACTTGCTTGAAGAACCACGCACTATGGTGTTCTATGATGCGCCACGTAGAGCAATTGATACCGTTGAAGATATTGTCAAAGTATTGGGGGGGGAACGTCAGGTGGTTATTTCTCGTGAGTTAACAAAAACGTTTGAGACTATTCACTCTGATACCGCTGAAAACTTATTAGCTTGGTTAAAAGAAGATCCAAATCAACTGAAAGGTGAAATGGTTTTAATCATAGAAGGTAAAAAAATTGATGCGAACGCTATTCCAGCAAAGGCTATTGCTACGCTGAAATTACTGTTAGCGGAAATGAAGCCAAAGACAGCTTGTGCGATCACCGCTGAAATATACGGAGTAAAAAAGAACGCTTTGTATGAAATAGCCCTAGAAATGAAGTAATTTACGCTTTATTTATTAGTGGTCAGTAACTAAATATATTATCAATTGGCTATCGGTAAAAATTAAGGTAAAATGCGCGCCGAGTTGACCAGACAATCGCTGCTTTATCCTTGTATCAGATGTGTAAACTGAAGATATAGGTATGAGGGGGAGGAAAGTCCGGGCTCCAATGAGCAGGGTGCCAGGTAACGCCTGGGCGGCGTGAGCCGACGACAAGTGCAGCAGAGAGAAGACCGCCGATGGTTGTTCTTAGGAACTTCACAGGTAAGGCTGAAAGGGTGCGGTAAGAGCGCACCGGATTGCTGGTAACAGTAATTGCAGGGTAAACTCCACCCGGAGCAAGACCAAATAGGGTTTCATGACTGTTCGAGCGTAAGTTTAAATAGTATAAGCGTGGTTCGCGTGGAAACCGGGTAGGTTGCTTGAGCCTTAGAGCGATTTAAGGCCTAGACGAATGATTGTCACTCTTTTTCGAAAGAGATACAAAACCCGGCTTATACGGTCAACTCGACTAATTCAAGAAAAAGCCTCTGCAGTAATGTAGGGGCTTTTTTTGTACTTATATCAGCTTAAGCTCAAGAAATTTTACACGGTTAGCTACATGGTGATAACGCTGGCGTTAAAGGTTATTAATATCAACTTGAAATATTATGTAATGATTAAGATAACCTAGTGTTTATTTCTAGATTTAAGAAAATCTTTTAAAGATGGGTTTGAGTAACAGGTCATTGCTCCCCCCATAAACTTACTTAACTGAAGTGGTCATGTAATATTGGCCACAGTGTTGTAGCTTAACTCATCTCTTCTTTCTGATTCATTTGGGCTTATTCCACCGTTATACGTATGTGGCCGGGTCTTATTGTAATAATCCATGATGTAATTAATGATTGCTTGTTTGGCTTCATTAAAATTCTTATACCCTATCAAAGGTATCCATTGCGTTTTTAAACTTCTAAAATATCGTTCCATTGTGGCATTATCCCAACAATTTCCGCGGCGGCTGATGCTTTGTGTGATTTGATAACGCCACAGTCGTTGCCTAAACTTTCGGCTGGTGTAATGCGTTCCTCGGTCTGAGTGTTAAGTGATATTTGTCACTTGTATAGATTAATTATAGAATCAGAAAAAAGCTAGCTAGAACGTCTCTAATCCGCACTTTACGGTCAATATTGCAGCTTAGAAAACCAAAAAGCCAGTGACCGAAATTGGGAACTGCGCTTCTTAGCTGGCAGACAAGAAATGTCTGGCTTCGTATCAAAGTGAACATAAACAGGGGTGTTTTTACTCGTAAATTTAGACAGCTTTGTGGCAATAGTGAATATTAAATAAAACGTCTCAATCTCATTTTATGTCTAGAAATTACACTAGTGATGTCTATTCACAAATGCCTCAAATGTGGCATTAGCGCCCTAAACATTTTCACCATTTTTACTCTTACATTATATCAGATTATTTGAATAGGTAGATTGATTGCTTAGTCTCCTAACTGGCAACCTCTAGCACTGTAATCAATACTACAGTTTAGGTTACAGTGTTTTACCAACCGTATTTTTGCATGATCACCTCGATTAAGTGTAACCTTTATCCTAATTTTAAGTTTGTAATCTAACTCCTGGGGATAAAGGTACAGTATTAAAATTGCTTATGCTCGCTGTTCAACTCAAAATCAAAACTTAGATAATCAACTAGAATAACTTAAAGGTTATGAGAAAATATTTAAGGAAAAACTGAGTAGCGTTAAAAGTGATCGTCTATAGTTACATAGTGCAATTGATTATTTAAGGTAAGGGGATAGTATTGTCATTACAAAGTTAGACCGTCTTGCAAGATCATTAACTGACTTGCACAAGTTGGTTGATATGATTGAAGCGAAAGGTGCTACTCTTAATGTTCTTAATCAAGCAGTTGATACTTCAAGCAGTAACGGAAAACTTATGTTTAGCATGTTAGGTGCATTGGCTGAATTTGATAAAGACATTATCAATGAGCGAGTTCAGAAAGGACTTGAGCGAGTAAGAGCAAAAGGTGTTAAGTTTGGCAAACCTCGCCAGATCCCTGATAAAGACCGTAAACGTATTGTTGAACTCGTTGATGATGAAAATACTAATTTAACTAAACAAGAAATTGCCGATATGATTGGTTGTTTTAGGAATTAGGTTTATAAGATTTATAGAGACAATAAAGGCTATGTTAAATGCCTGAGTTAGTGGCATTGGATCCGACTAAGTGGTCATACAACAATGAATAAAATTTTTAGCAATAGCGTACACGGGCAGTTAAGTTAACTATCTTCTGCCCCAAAGGCGATAGTGCTAAATGTATGTGATGATTTGGTATGAAAAACTTCATCATGACACAATACATTTTATTTAGTTTATTCGGTCACAAGCAGCTATTAATCTCTTAGCATACGCAAATGCACGGATTTTACCCAAGTTTAAGTAACAAAAAATAAAGAGTTAAACGTTAACAATAATAAGAAAACAACTAATGCAATTTGTTTTAAAGGGATACTAAAAATAATGGCTTTATCTACCATATGATTCGTGTAAATTATTAATGATAAAACAATGAAGGAAGAGGTGGATATAATTGAATATAACCATTTAAATGCATATTTATCAATATTATAGCCATGCGTAATAAGTTCACCAAATATTAAATTGTACTTTTTTATCTCCTGTGTGTTCGTGAATGAACCTAATGACACTGCCATACTTAATATCTGTAATGATAGGTTCAGCAGTTTCCTCTTCAGGTGTAACAACTTCATAGTCAGAAATATGTAAGAAAAATTCATTGAATTCCTTTCCAGTCAAATCGGTTGGTATCGTATTCCAGGTCGTTTTTTTGGATTTTCAGCCATCAATATTATTGTCTACTATGAAAAATGAGTAGTTTATCTAAAACGCCTTTCAGATAAATTCACTGGTCTGCTGAAGTTCGATATGAGTTGAGAGTTTGATAATGGCTAATCCTGACTTGGCTCTCATGTAAATTGTAAAACTGATGATATTATTATTCTGTACAGTAAGCATGAAGATAATTATTTAGTGCTTCAGCAACTTTTTCATAAGTATAGGGTTTGACAATAAAACCGTTAACGCCAGCGGAAATCGCTGTTTTCACATTATGTAAATTGCCCAAACCACTAATAATTACTACATAAGCTGAAGGTTCGATGCTATGAATGGCTTGTAGCACTTTTAAACCATTAATATATGGCATTTCAATATCAAGAAAAGTAACATCTATATTACCTTTATTCGTATTAAATAACTGCAAGGCTTTTTTTCCATTACATGCTTGTATCACATTATGATTACCATAAGTTGTTAAATATTCACTCAGTAGGCTCAACATCAAAGGTTCATCATCGGCAACCAAGATGTTTAATTTTCTATCAGGCATATGACCTCTTTTTTGGAATATATGTGGAAAAGCTTAACGGGAATTTACTAGGTAATTATAAATTAATTTCATCAGTTATTTTAGTTGTTATTTGCTGTAATGTATCTAATTGGATAATAATGAGGCTATATTTCTTCGTTAGCAAAGATTGATAAAGTATATCTGCTTGCTGACTAACTTCAGGAAAGCCAAAAGATCCCCCTAAACCTTTTAAATTATGTAACAAGTTTTGTAGTTTTAACCAATTTTTTTCTTCTGCCATCTGTTGAATTTCAGCTAATATTGTTGGCAAGCCTTCAATGAAAGTATTGATTAAAACTTGTTGTTGTTCTACCTGCTTAATATTTTTTGCTACTGACGGTTCAAGATCTATTGATGCGGTAGGTAATATGTTTGCTAAGGTTTGATAAAAAGTCTGGATTTCTATCGGTTTTTTTAAATGCCCACTAAAACCAGATTTTAGGTAAAGTTCAATATCGTTATTAGAAATATTTGCTGTTAATGCGATTATTGGCTTAGAAAATCCAGTAGCACGTAGTATTTTAGTTGCTTCAATACCATCAACTTCTGGCATTTGTACATCCATTAAGACCATATCAAAGTCATTACTCAGTGCCACTTCTACCGCTAATTGACCATTTTCTACTAAGGTCACTTTAGCGCCAGTACGTTCAACATACAGGCGGATCAACTCTTGGTTATCAGGCCAATCTTCAGCCAATAAAATATTCCCTGTAAGCGTGGGAATTTTATATTCTTTGGCATTATGCTTATGTTTTATTTTATCAATAGCTGAGTGTTCGTTCAGCCATTGCAGCACTTGAACCGCTCCCATACCAATACTAAATGAAAATTGACTGCCAATACCTTCCTGGCTAGTGAGGTGCATTTCTCCGCCCATCGCTTGGGTTAACTCCTTAGAAATACTTAAACCTAAACCAGTACCACCAAACTTACGAGTGGTAGATGAGTCAACTTGGGTAAACTCTTCAAAAACTGACGCTATCTTATTCTCAGGTATACCTATTCCGGTATCAACAACAGAGAAAGATAACAAATTAGTCTGCTGATCGGCGGAAATATTTATTGTGATCCCACCTTTTTCAGTAAATTTTATCGCGTTACCACATAAATTAAGTAATATTTGCTTTAATCTTGTCGGATCACTTTGGATTACGCCAGGAATAGGTAGTAGGTAATTAATGGTTAAATTCAGTTTTTTTTCAGTTGCTCGTTGCCCAATGAGTTCTTCCAACTCTTGCATTATTTCTACAGGCGATACCGCAATATTTTCTAAATCTAAACAATTAACTTCAATTTTAGAAATATCTAAAACATTGTTCATTAGTTGCAGTAAGTAATTACCATTGCTGATGATTTTATTGATCCTTCTATGCTCTTCCTCAGGTTCAATAGGATCTTGTAAAATGCTTTCGGCAAATCCTAAAATTGAGGTCATTGGCGTCCGTAATTCGTGGCTCATGGTGGAAATAAAAGCTCCCTTGGCACGATTTCCTGCCTGTGCTGCTTTTTGGGATATTTCAAGTGCATGATTAGCGGTGGTGAGTTCAGTTGTTCTTAGTATAACTTGTTTTTCTAAATGTCGACTATATTCAGCTTTTTGGTGTAATTTGGTTTTATAGGCACGAATATAGAAAAAGAAGATCATAATGACAAACAGTATGTATAAGCTATAAGCCCACCATGACTCCCACGGTGCAGGTGTCACTTTGATATTCAGTGCTAAGGATTTTTCGCTCCAAATACCATCATTATTAGCGCCTTTTACCCGAAAAATATAATCGCCCGCAGGGAGGTTGGTAAACGTAGTTCGATGAACTTTACCTATTTCGATCCAGTTTTGGTCAAAGCCTTCTAATTTATATTTATAGTTGTTTTTTTCTGGTGTGGTGTAATCTAAACCTGCAAATTCAAACGCTATTACGTAGTCTTTGTAATCAAATATTATATTGTTAAGCCCTGCTACAGCATCTCCAAATTTGGTTTTTTTATTAATTTTCAATAAACCGGTTAACAATACGGGCAGTTGATTGTTATTCTCTTTAATTTCAGCAGGAGTAAACATGTTAAAGCCATTAGAACCACCAAAAAATAGCTGCCCATGGCGACTATTCATTGCTGCGTTATGATTAAACTCATTCTCTTGTAAGCCATGAGAAACATCATATTGTTTCAGTTGTTCTGTTTGTGGGTCTAATCGAGTTAAACCACGGTTAGTGCTTAGCCATATAAAACCTTGACCATCTGCAACAATACCGTAAATCACATTACTGAGTAATCCTTGTTTCTTTCCATAGTGTTTAAAGCGCACCTTACCTGTTTTTCGATCTGCAGCAGCCCAACGATTCAAACCACCTCCCCATGTACCTACCCATAAATCGCCTTGGGGATCTTCTAGTATTGACCAAGCAACATTATTACTTAAACTATCAGGGTCTTTACTATTATGAAGATATTGAGTGACAGTTTCTGTTTTAGGATCAAATAGGTTTAAACCTCCACCCTCTGTTCCTAACCATAAAGTATTATTTTTACCCTGATGTAGAGACAAAATTCGGTCGGTACTGAGACTTTTATCATCGTTGACATCATGACGAAAGTGTTTGAAAGTTTTTGTTGCTGGTTCAAAGCGGTTTAAACCACTGGTATATGTTGCTACCCATAATACCCCTTGATTATCTTGATATATGTCAGTGACGCCATTTGCACTTAAACTCGTTATTTCTTTCTCGTTGTGGGTGTAGTGAGTAAATAAGTTTGTTTTAGGATTATAGTGGTCAAGGCCTTTACCACGGGTGCCAATCCATAGCGAGTCATCAGCATCGCTGTGAAGAGACATAATACGGTTGTCACTCAAACTTGAAGCAGCGCTCTCATCAACTTTAAATCTGGTAAAAGTATTTTTTTGTGGATTAAATAAATTAAGGCCATCATAACTGCCTACCCAAACATCACCATTGTTACGCTCACTAAATGCCGTAATGATGTTACTCGATAGGCTATTCTTATTGTTGGGGGTTTGACGGTAATGAGAAAAGTCAGAGGGGCTCCATTTATTTATTCCTCCAAAGGTACCAAGCCAAAGTACACCACCATTGTCTTGATATAATGTTCTTGTGCGGTTATCACCTAGGCTGTATAAGTCTTTAACATCGTGACGAAATTGCGTAAAATTATCACTTGCGGGTTGCCAAAGACATAGGCCATTGTCGGTTGCCAGCCAAATATTATCAATATTGTCCTGAAAAATATCATGTATGGTATTAGCACACACGCTTGTTTTATCTTCATTTTGAGACTTATACTGAGTAACATTATTTTGCTGATCAATGGTGATTAAACCATTGCGATAGGTGCCTATCCATACTCTTTGTTGTTCATCAACGAATAAGCTTCTAATACTGTAATCATGCAGCTTTATTGAGATATTATCTTTTAATGTAAAATTGGTAAAAGTCAGTGTATTAATATCAAATATATTTATGCCTTTATCTGTACCTAACCACAATTGTCCTTGCTTGCCTTGGTGAATAGAACGAACATTATTATGATTTAGCGTTACTTTGCTGTTTGTATCATGTAAAAAGGATTGAAATACTTCAGTTGTTGGATCAAACCTATTTAATCCGCCACCGTCTGTACCTATCCAAAGAATGTGATCTTTATCTTCAAAAATCACATTAATTCTATCGCTACTGAGGTTATGAGATTTTTTACTAAAATGTTCAAATGTCTCTGATATAGGGTCAAAACGATTTAAACCACCGCCATCAGTACCTAACCACAATAAACCATTATGATCCTCAAACATAGTGTAAATAGCGTCATGAGATAAGGAATTACTATCGTTGGCTTCATGACTAAAAACGCGAAATTGATAACCATCAAAACGGTTTAAACCTTCCTGAGTAGCAAACCACATAAAACCTTGACGGTCTTGTAGAATAGAAAAGACAGCTTGTTGAGATAAACCTTGTTTTAGGGAATATTTTTGAAAACGAATATTGTTATTGTTTGCTAAAACTTGGCTAGCGTAAAGATGAGTAGTAAAAAATAGTGAGGCAATTAGTAATAAATTCAGGTCACACTTAAGCGAAAACCTGAATTTTAATATTAGCTTAATAAATACCCTCACTATGTTATTCAATAAGTTATTGGTTCCATAATTTTATTTCTAAATAAATATTAAAGTTTAAAGTGTAAGGTTAATTTAGTCTTCAACCCAAACGTTAACATCAATATTAGCAGCATCATTTATGCTATCACGCCACATGTAACCATCACGCCACATGTAACCATCACGCCACATGTAACCATCACGCCA
>NZ_JACGVZ010000038.1:0-19330 GCF_014077465.1 Colwellia sp. BRX10-4 | reverse complement strand
TAATCAACCCAGTAGCGATGGATGAAGGTTTACGCTTCGCTATCCGTGAAGGTGGTCGTACTGTTGGTGCTGGTGTTGTATCTAAAATCATCGCATAATTGCAGATTTTAGTTCTCACTAGAACTCAAAAAAAGACGCTTAGGCGTCTTTTTTTATGTCTAAATTTTAACGAAACTGTCAAAACAGTCAAAGTTGCCAATACAGAGCAGGTGTTAATAACTTAGCCGTTCAATGAGACTGTCTTAGCTTCATAGTTGACATCAAGTTATGAAAGGTCAGTGACCGCAATGAGCTGCAGGTTATTTCTATAGATTAAATATTATTGTATCTTGATAGATATAGGTTCTAACGTGTTGAATGTAGCAAAATTATAAATTGTCTCACCACAGTACTTAACGCGTTTAAGTTTGCAAGTAAACTGTCTAGGCTCTTAGCCATCTTTAAGGCACTTTTGACAGTATCAAAGCTAAGTCATTGGGTATTTTGTACATTTTTTGATACCCCTTCAGCGACAGATAATTGCTGAGTAACCGCTTTAGAATCTCATTAGTTTGTTATTGAAATTTCTTGATAATACACGGTATCTCGTTAAATATATTATGTACTTATTCGGTTAGTATTCGCTCGGTTTTACTTGATTTTTGTTATTATCCAAAACGGCTGCAGCCTTAGTTGCTGAAATTTTTAATTCATCAATGATTGATTCTATATTGCTAGTAGACTCTTTTATAGGCGTTCCTATACTAAGCACTTCCTCAGCGACAGAAGAAATACCTCTACCTTTTTCTCCAGCACTGTCAGCTTTATTAACAGCTGCATTGAGTGCTAAAAAATCCGTCTGATCGGCAATTGCTCTGATCATAGTGAGTACTACACCTAAAACTACCGATATGTTTGACCTTAAACTAACAACCACTTAAAGATTTAAAATGTAGAAATTAAATACTAACGCATACAGTGAATGAGTAATCACAACGTTAAATATAACCTAGGCACGCAACTTAAAGTCAATGTAAATACAAATACAAATACAAATACAAACGATAACTATTGTTATTTGTATTGATGTTTCTGTTATTTTTCGTTACTATTATTAAATCTTACGAACATACAACACTCAATATTAAACATAGGTAGGTAGGAAATAATGAATTTCGGTCCTGTACATAAAATAACAATAGCAATTTTATTAGCAAGTGCTTTAACGGCATGTGTAGACGATGGTGATGATGGCAAGGAAGGTCTTGCAGGTACTAATGGGGTCGAAGGTGCCGCTGGAATCTCAGGAGTTAGTAATTTTGTAACCCGAGAAGATGTCATTATTACTAATGCCAATATTGCTTATGCAGCATACTCTGATTCGTTGTTTGCAGCGATAACGTTACGTGATTCATTAGCTACATTTGTTGCTACTCCAACAAGTGCAAACTTTTTTACAGCTAAAGAATCGTGGAAAGCATCACGTGAACCTTACGGACAAACTGAAGTTTATCGTTTCCGTGGTGGTCCAATCGATACCAATGCCGATGGAAGCGAAGGTGGAGTTGAAGGCGCATTAAATGCTTGGCCTCTAGGTGAAGCTGTTATTGATTACATCGCTGGTCAAGTAGACGGTGATGACGGGATTGCAACGTTAGAAGGAACAAATATTATTGCAGGTACTGCAACAATTGATAAAGCTTTGCTAGAAGGTCTATTTGAAAAGAATGGTGATGCTGACGTAACTACTGGCTACCACGCCATAGAGTTTTTACTTTGGGGTCAAGATTTAAATGACGATTTAACTGGCGCAGGTGTCAGAGATAATACGCCAGGCCAACGACCAGTGAGTGATTACGCACTCGATGGCGCATGTACTTCGGGTGCAGGTAATACTATTACCGTAGTAACTTGTCAGCGTCGAGGTCAATACTTAATGCTTGCTGCAGATATTTTAATAGAAGATCTTAAAACTGTTGTTAATGCATGGGAGCCACAAAGTGGCAGCCATTATAAAACTTTTGTTGCAGGTGGTGACGAGTCACTAGGCCTTATACTCGAAGGTATGGGTCGTTTAAGTTACGGTGAATTGGGAAGCGAGCGTATAAATATCGCATTAATCAATAATTCACAGGAAGATGAGCATTCATGTTTTAGTGATAATACACACCGTGATATTTTCTTGAATGCAAAAGGTGTTCAGAATACATTTAATGCAAAATATACGCGTATTGACGGGGAAGTTATTGAAGGTGCATCTATTTATGACCTGTTAGTTACTGAAGGTGAACATGTGTTAGCGAATAAATTACGTGGTTCACTAGAAGCAACGATGTCGGCCGCAGCGGTTATTGATACAAAAGCAAAAATGGGTATACCATTTGATGTGTTAACAGCAACAGATATTGAACAGCCGAATGTTGTGGCGGTTATTGCAGGATTAGTAACTCAAACTGATGACATAGAACAAGTGATCGATGCACTTGGTGTTACGGCTGGTGATCTAAAACAAGATGGTAGTACAACTATTGAATAATCTGCAGTGTAAGCATTCTTCAAATATATATTAAATCATGGGCTCTTAAGGGCCCATCTCTAGCTTGAGTGACATAAAGAATTTAAGAGTAAAATGGTGACAGAATTGATGAAGAAAATCGTTGTATTGATATTAGCTACTAGTTTTTTAGGGGCATGTGGCGGTAGTTCTAAAAAAGCAGAGTCAGTCATCGTTTTACCACCAATACCCCCCGTTGTTCTTTTAGACCATAGTGGTTTAACACCGTTATCAGAAGATATTATTTTAATTGAAGAATATTTAACGGGTGGAGATGCAACTGTATTTGTGACTAATAAAGATGCTTTTGGCACTCGCCCCCAAATGATTAAAAGTAATTTTAAACAAGATGGCTTTTTTACGGCGGGTGATCACTTATTTAGGACTAAACATACCGATATCGGTCCATTGCTTAATAATTCCGCTTGCCAAAACTGTCATATCAGTGATGGACGTGGAGAGCTACCCTTGTCAAAAACAGAACCTATGTTAACGATGTTATTTAAACTTGCTGATGAAACTGGTGCAAAAGATCCCATTTATGGTGATCAATTACAGCCCTTTGCTGTACAAAGCTTTGATGGTGGTGATATTAATTTAGGATTGGCTGTTTATGACGGTTCATTAAATGGCAATGAATTAGTTGGAGAAGCAACACCATATATTGAATATGTAACATTGTCAGGACAATATCCTGACGGCAGTAGCTACCAATTACGTTCACCTGTTTATCGAATAAAAGATCTAAGTTTTGGTGAATTTATTGAGGGTATTCGCTTTTCTCCTCGATTAGCACCGGGAATACATGGCGTTGGTTTATTAGAGGCCATACCTGCTGAAAATATCTTAGCACTGGTCGACGTGTCAGATCATGATAATGATGGAATTTCTGGACGTCCATCTATGGTTACTGATGTAATAACTGGAGAGATGGCCCTAGGGCGTTTTACTTATAAAGCACAAAACCCATCAGTATTACAGCAAGCAGCATCTGCTTATCAAGGAGACATGGGTCTTACCACAAGTATATTTGTCAATGAACCTTGCTCTGAGCAACAGCTATCTTGTCACTTTATCGCTGAACAAGAAATAAAAACAGCAGATAAAACCGATGTTAGTAATAAAGAATTGGCGTTAGTTGAATTTTATAATCGATTACTAGGCGTTCCAGCTAGACGTGGTTACGATCCAAAGAGTGTAGAATGGGAAAGTAATATAGTAGAAGGTCGAAAGTTATTTTTTACGTCAAACTGTGTGGGATGTCATACGCCTAGGCATATTACAGGCTTAGCAGCGGGAAGTGTTTTAGGGCAATTAACCTTGTTATCCTTGGAGCCTAATGCTGAGCCCATTGAAGTGTTGTCTGAGCAAACAATTTTTCCTTATACCGACTTATTACTTCATGATATGGGGGGCTCTTGTGCAGTAACTCGTGAACTGATTAATGGGCAATCATGCACTAGTGGTGCTGAATGTGAATATGTGCAACGTTGCGAGGGGTTAGCCGATGATCTTATTCAAGGTGATGCTTCGGGTACAGAATGGAAGACTCCTCCTCTTTGGGGTATAGGTCTAGTGCAGACGGTTAACCCAGAAGCCACTTTTTTACATGATGGTCGGGCTAGAACAATCGAGGAAGCTATTCTTTGGCATGATGGTGAAGCACTAAACAGTAAAAATGCTTTTATGCAATTAAGCCAAATTGAGCGACAGCAGTTATTACAGTTTGTTGAGTCGTTGTGATGAGAAAAAACAAATCAGCTTTTTATCGAAGTGCAGCACTGATAAAAATATTGACGAAGTATCTGTTCTTTATAATTGTTATTTTTACTTTGGGTTGTTCAGAGAATAAAGCCCCTGATTTTCAGCAAAGCGAATTGGCTCCTGGTGGCACTATGACCGTCAAGCGATTGCAAAAGCAAAGCTATATTCACCCTGGAGCAGCCGTTACAGGCATGCAAAAATTAAATTTTTGGACGGGTTTTTCATTTTTTAGAGACCCATGGGTTGCTTCACCAAGTTCTACTAAATCTCGAGATGGGTTAGGACCATTATTTAATACACGGTCATGTATTAGTTGTCATGATGCAGGGAGTCGCGGGCCAATGCCAGTGGTTGGCGAAAGTATGCCATCTTTAGTGATAAAACTCGGTTTGCGTGATAATTTCCAAAATTTTAGTGACCATACGCCAGTATTAGTGGAGGGACTATCCTTGGTTGACCCAAATTATGGAGATCAAATTCAACCAAGGGGTATATTGTTCAGGCACTCTAAACTTGAACATGCACCAAAAGGCGAGGCACTAGTTGAACTTAGTTATCAGACTGTCTCTGGGTATTATAGTGATGGTACTGCCTATGAATTAAGTCAGCCTACATACCAACTGACTCACATGGCTTATGGTGAATTGGCTCCGCATATTGGTATGACTCCACGTTTTGCTCCTAATATTTTTGGCGCGGGTTTACTTGATGCTATTCATGTAGATGACCTACTTGTCCAAGAAGACAGTAACGACAATAACCAAGACGGCATTTCAGCTAAGTATAACCGGGTATTAAATGTTGCTACAGGTACTATAGATATTGGCCGATTTTCATTTAAGGCCAAACATCCTACTTTAGCCCAACAAGTTGGGGCTGCATTTCGCAATGATATTGGTATTACTAACAGCTTATTTCCAACGGAAAGTTGTACTGAGTCACAAGTCATTTGCCAAAAAACTGCGATTTTAGGTGAACCTTCAATCAATAATCGTCATCAGGAAGTTCCTATTGAAATTTCTGATAAATTATTCGCGTTAGTGGTCAGTTTTAATCAATTATTAGGTGTGCCGCCTGCTCGAAGTTTAGCCCAAGAAGAAGCCTTAAAAGGGCGTGAACATTTTTATCAAATGGGTTGCCAACAATGTCATACCCCAAGCTATAAAACCGATAAGAATTATCCGGTAGAGGTTTTAGCCAATCAACTTATTTGGCCGTATACCGATTTAGCATTACATGACATGGGCAAAAACTTAGCAGACAATGTCATAGAAGATGATGCGAATGGTCAAGAGTGGCGAACACCTCCTTTATGGGGGATTGGCCTGCAAAAGTCGACCACTAAACAGCAACGATTTTTACATGATGGCCGAGCTCATAGTATTAGTGAGGCAATTTTATGGCATGGTGGGGAAGCAGAAGCTGCGCAAAAAAAATTTACTCAGTTAACATCGAGCCAACGACAAAATTTAATAAAATTCTTAAAAGCCATTTAGCTTAATTCAATTTCAATTGAAAAATATCAGGAAATAACAATGAGAAATATCCAATCAATTAACTGTTTTTATCAGCAAGTATTACTTGTTGGCACACTCGTACTCGTTGGCTGTGGTGGTGGAAGTGAAAAGGAAATAATGCCAGTTACTCCAGTCTCGCCAACCATACCAACTAAGGCGAGTGGGACACTTGATGATCAGTTTACCTTGTGGCTAACCGATTTAAGTAACAAGGTTATCTTGCCTAACTATCAAACATTAGAGACTAAAGCCAAACAGTTTTCTGTTAGCAGTACAGCGTTTTGTCAACTCGATAATGCTAAGGCATCAGACCTAACCGAATTAAGAGTGGCTTGGCAGGAATTAAATGTAGCTTGGCAGAGTATTCAATGGTTAAAAATCGGACCTATTTTGCAGCATAATCGAAACTTTAGAATACAATTATGGCCTGACAGTAGAGGTTACGTTGTAAGGGATGTTGATAACTTCTTACTTACTCAAACTACCCTAGATGCCAATGCCATTGCTAAAAGTAGTGTCAGTGGTCAAGGTGTTCCTGCGCTAGAGTACTTGCTCTATCCTACAACAAATCAAGACTCGTTACTGAGCGCGAGTAATAAAAGTAAACGGTGTGAAGTGATGGTAGCGGTAAGCGACAATGTAACAACTATTAGTGGGGATGTTCTCGATGCATGGCAGGCAACTGGTGGGAATTATATCGCACAAGTAATTGGCGGCAACGGTGAATTTACTGGTGTTAAGGATGCAGTCGAAGAAATTGTCACTAATTGGCTAGAACAAGTTGAGCGAGTTAAAGACGAAAAAATGCTTCTGCCTTTTGCTTTAACTGCTCCTGGAAGCCCATCTGCTGCAGAGTTTTACCGCAGTGAACAATCACTAGTCAGCATTAAAACAAATGTACTATCATTTCAGCAAATATATAGCGCTGGCGGTGGCCATAGCTTTGAAAAAATACTTGTTGAATTTTTAGGTCAACACACCATTGCTGCACAGATGAACGATAGTATTACTGGAGCAATAACGGCAACTGAAGCCTTGTCTGGTTTATATACAGAATTACTCAGTAGTGATGAAGGTCGATTCATTATTGATAACAATATTCAAAAATTACGTGTTCTGCGCGATGTATTGTCTATCGATTTTATTCAAGCAACTGATATCAATATTGGTTTTAACTCAAATGATGGTGATTAAGCGTGCTGAAATTTCCTTTAACTCAAGTTGCTCTACTTTGTTCAATTTACTTGACCCAAATGACGTTGACTGCACAAGCTGCAGAGCTTGAAAGTAAAAAAGTGCAAGAGCAACAAAAACTAGCTAACAACCAACAAGAAAAACAGCTTGAAGTGATCAGTATTTTTGGCCAGCGGAATCAATTAGCAACCACAACGGGATCTGCTTTTGTGCTGGGTGAAGAAACGTTAGAGCAATTTGAATTTGATGATATTCATCGGGTATTACAGTCAGTTCCTGGGGTCTATATCAGAGAAGAAGATGGTTATGGGTTACGGCCCAATATTGGTTTACGTGGTGCAACGACAGAAAGGAGTAGTAAAGTTGCTATTATGGAAGATGGTATTCTTATTGCTCCAGCTCCCTATGCAGCACCTGCCGCCTATTATTTTCCATTAATGTCACGTATGAGTCAGGTCGAAGTATTTAAGGGCCCTTCAGCAATAAAGTATGGCCCAAATACAGTGGGTGGTGCAATTAATATGCTGTCACGTCCTATTAGTCGTGCTCAAGAACCGCTAGTAAAAATCGATTTAGCGCTTGGTCAAGACAACTACCAAAAAGCGCATGGTTATTTTAGTCAAACCGCTACGCTTGCTGGCTATGGAGAGTTAGGTTTTTTGATCGAAGGGCTAACGATTAATTCTGATGGCTTTAAAGCGCTAGATGGTGGTGGCGATACTGGTTTTAAAAAAAATGAGGTTATTTTCAAGGTCAACTTTGTTCCTAAAAATTCGCAGTATTATCAAATATGGCAGTTCAAAGGTGGTTATTCTGATGAAGTTTCAAATGAAACGTATTTAGGGTTAACGGATGAAGATTTTACTGAAAATACTGAACGTCGATACATAGCCAGTAAAAACGATAAAATGGATTGGGAGCATTATCAGTTTCAGCTATCTCATTATATTGAATTAGATGACCAAACTAGCTTTTATACCCAAGCTTACCATCGTGAGTTTGATCGAGATTGGGATAGATTAGATAGTTTTAATTCAAGTCGGAGTATGCAAACGATATTAACATCTCCCGAAACCGGTATTAATGCTTTATTTATGGAAATATTAAAGGGTGAACGAGATTCAGCCACATCGGAAGAAAACTTACTCTTTACGTTAAATGATCGCCGCTATTACTCACAAGGACTTGAGACTAAGTTACTGTGGGACAGCAAGTTGATGGGGGCTGATTTAGTACTCGATGCTGGCTTGCGTTTTCATCGAGATGAAGTCGAACGAAATCACCGTGCCGATCAATACTTTATGCAAAGAGATGAATTAGTTTTTGCCGATGAGCAACAGCAAACCACCACCCAAAATAAAGATAGCGCTACGGCGCTGGCGAGTTATGTAAATGCAAATGTAGATCTTGGCCAATTTAATATTACTGCAGGTGTGCGCGTTGAATATATTAAAGGTGAAAGTCATGACTATTTAACTGGTAAAAAGTTAACATCATCAGGCACGGTTGTTATGCCCGGCTTAGGTGTTTTTTACAAAATAGATGAAAGTCTTGGTTTATTACTTGGGGTTAACAAAGGTTATGTTCCAAATAGCCCAGGGCAGGGCGATAGTGTCAATCCAGAAGAGAGTTGGAATTATGAGTTTGGTGTACGTTATAGCCAGCAAGCGCTTAGAGCAGAAGTTATAGGTTTTTATAACGATTACAGTAACCTTAAGGGCACTTGTACGTTTTCAAGCGGTTGTGATCAAACACTAGATGAAGAATTTAATGCTGGCGAAGTAAACGTTTATGGCTTAGAAGCCAGCTTTACTACTGAATTTGAGTTAACCAAAGGATTGACGTTACCGATTAACGTAGCCTACACCCACACAGAGTCTGAATTTCAGAATAGTTTTCAATCAAACTTTTCCCAATGGGGCCGTGTTAAAAGTGGTGATGCCTTACCTTATTTACCCGAAAATCAAATAAGTATCGAAGTGGCACTTCAGCATGAAAATTGGCGTGCTGCCCTATTATTAAAACACGTAGAGGCAATGCAAGAAGCTGCCGGTGATAATACCGAACTTTCTGGATTATGGACTGATGAGCTACAACAGCTTGACTTTTCATCTTGGTATCTATTTTCTGATAATTTTAAAGCTTATCTGAAGATTGATAATTTAACCGATGAAACTGTTATTGTTTCTCGCCGGCCTTTTGGGGCTCGACCGGGTAAACCAAGACAAGCGACTACGGGTATAAAATTTACCTTCTAATGGATAAATTATCATGTCGTTAACGCGTCGACGTTTTTTGACCGCAACCGCAACCTTAGCTTGCACTGCTACCGGGCTATTTGCTTTCGTTTCTAGTAGCAAAGCTGAACAATATTGGTTGGTCAGTGCTGCTACAGATCATAATAATCAGCACTTTGTCTGTGCGGTTGATTTACAGGGTAATGAGATTAGCCGTATCTCTTTACCTGCACGTGGCCATGACGCTATTAATATTGAAGGTAAACCAGGTCGGGCAATAATTTTTGCACGACGACCTGGTCTTTATGCATTTGAAGTTGACTTTATTTCAGGACAAATAGTTCATCATATAAGGCCTGAGCAGGGTTATCATTTCTATGGTCACGGTGTGTTATCGACGAGAGAAAATACGTTATTGACCAGTGAAAATCACTTTGGCACGGGTAATGGTTTTATTGTTGAACGTGATGCAAGTAATTACCAAATAATTAATAGATATCCGTCAGGTGGCATTGGTCCTCACCAAATTGCGTTGATGTCTAATGATGAAACGTTAGCTATTGCCAATGGTGGCATTAAAACTCATCCTGATCAGCCAAGAAAAAAACTTAATATAGACTCGATGAAGCCCAACTTATCCTATTTAGATTTAGTTTCAGGAAAAATTATTGAGCAGCATCAACTCGATAACCCACAGTTGAGTATTAGGCACCTTGGTGTTAGTGCAAAAGATAAGGTTATTGCCGGCCTGCAGTACCAGGGAATTCGAACAGATCTTGTTCCTTTAGCGGTTTCTCATATACAAGGCTCTTCATTAAAGTATTTAAAAGCGTCAAAGCAGCAGTGGCGGTCGATGAATCAATATACGGCAAGTATCTGTGTTGACGATAATAATTCGTTAGTGGCAATAAGTTGTCCTCGCGCAGATATGATCACGTATTGGTCTTTAAATAATGATAGTTTTTTAGGTACTGAACGTTTATCTGACGGTGCTGGCCTTGCTTATACCGATAAGTTATTTGCAAGCAGTGGTAAAGGTCAAATTGCTGAACTTGCTAAAGGTAGCATCTCTTCATCAAGGCTTGCTTTTTCATTTAATCAGCTAAGGTGGGATAACCACTTACTAGCGATGAAAATCACCTAACGCAAATGCTAATTATTATTGTTTGCATTTGTAAAGAGTTTTGTTATCATTTTTAGGTTGATTAACCAATAAAGACGTTGCTTACTTGTTTGAATGCACCAATTTAATTGTGCGTTTTTTAACCATTTTTTTGTGTTACCTTCTCCAGATAAAACAATGTTTGCGCAAAGTATTGTTTTTATTAGGCTCTATGTAAATAGAGCCTATTTTTTTGTGCTCATTTTAACGTTGTGCTGAATCAGTCGGCACAAACGAGTTGTGTCTTCCTTGTCATACTTAAAGATAAAGCAGAGTTTATAGGTAGCTCTGTAAAGCCAGCGAGGAGATAAATAACTTTTTGTCCTTTTTCTGATAAATCTAATGCATGCTGAAAGTTAACCTGAATTGTTGAAGAAATACTTTGTGGATATTTATCAGCATCACGACGTATATATTCAATAAAATCAATATTAACGTTATTATCATAAAATACCGCATCGGCAAATTGCATTTCACGGTGAATTTGCAGTGTCAATTTATCTGGGTTACCTGTTTTTGTATGAACAAATACTATCTCACCCTGAGGAAGAGGAACTTCGTTTTTTAAACTCGTGATAAGCTGCTGTTCAGCATCTTGTATATTTCCTTGTAAGATATTTTCACCAATAGGACCTCTTAATACACTTTCCCAAAACGAGCGACGATTGCGAAGCCCTTTTACTCTCACTTTCACATGGTCTCTAAATTTAAAACAAAAATCGGCGAGTTTACCGTAGCCATTGGGTAGCGTTTTTTCAATTTGCTCTCTGAGCATTCTTAAGAGTATAGGAGCACTACCAGAGCTAGACATCGCAATGATCATCGGTGAGCGATCAATAATAGCTGGTGTGATATAAGTACATAGCTCTGGCTGGTCTACTACATTGGTAAGAAGATTAAAAGATTGCGACTCAGCTGCTACCGCTTTATTAACATCACTATCATCGGTAGCTGCAATGACTAAGTTAATCCCCGCCAAGTATCCACCTTTATAATTATGCGTTAGCCAGTGCAGTTTATGTATATCAATTAAGCGCTGAACACTAGGGGATAAACTTTCAGCCATTACGGTAATATTTGTCGTACTTTTTAGCAGTAGTTCAATTTTACGTGCGGCAACGTCACCGCCACCAACAATCATTGCTGATATGTTTTTAGCATCAAGGAAAATTGGAAAATATTTCATATAAATAACCTATATTGTCTTTAATCTGTGTATGAGCCTAAACAATTGCGTTAAGACGGTAATGATAAAAGTTTTTCACTGATGGCTAAGCCATTACTGTCGCCATAGATAAACTGTCCGGGAATAAAATGAATGCCAGCAAAAGCAATGGGAATATTTACTTCACCAATACCTAGTTTCTCAGTTTTAATTGGGCAGCACCCCAGTGCTTTAACACCTAAGTTGAGTGTGGCAATAGTACCTGCATCACGAATACAACCATTAATAACAATACCTTGCCAGCCGTTTTTAACCGCTTTTTCAGCAAGCATATCACCTAAAAGCGCATGAGTAATACTTGCTTTTCCATCTACAACCATCACTTTACCTTTACCATCGGTATCAACTAAGGCTTTAACTTTTGAATTGTCATTAAAACAATCAACAGTAACTATTTCCCCGTAGAATATTTTATCTTTGCCATAATCGGTAAATAGCGGTTGAGCCAATGTTAATGCGTCAGGGTAAATGTCATATAAATCAGGGAGAAGATCGAGCATCATAAGGTTCCTTAATAGACTAAGTAGGATATTTTACATTGTCTCAACACTCTAGCAGAAGTCTTTGTAGGTATTAACTAACAAATGCTAAACTAGTGAAAAATTTACAGTGAGCACCTCCCCATGCCTTGGATACAACTTCGCTTAAGTGCGAATGAAGACACATCAGAAAAATATAGTGATTGGTTAAGTGCTTGTGGCGCACAAGCCGTGACGTTTATCGACGCTCAAGATACCCCTATTTATGAGCCGCTTCCGGGTGATGAAGTTATCTACTGGCACAATACCGTGGTAATGGGCTTATTCGATGCCAGCCATGACATGGATAAAACAATTACTTATTTGAAAAGTATCCATCCAGATAAAAACAATATGGCTTACAAGTTAGAGCAACTGGAAGATAAAGATTGGGAAAGAGAGTGGATGGACAACTTCCATCCAATGAAATTCGGTGAGCGTTTATGGATTTGTCCAAGCTGGCGGGACGTACCTGACCCCGATGCAGTAAATGTTATGCTTGATCCAGGTTTAGCGTTTGGCACCGGCACCCATCCAACCACGGCATTATGTTTAATCTGGTTAGACGGATTAGATTTAGTGGGAAAAACTGTAGTTGATTTTGGTTGTGGTTCAGGAATTTTATCGCTGGCGGCACTCAAGTTAGGCGCTAAAAAAGTCATCGGTATTGATATCGACCCACAAGCATTACAAGCAAGTAAAGCAAATGCTGAACGCAACGGTATTGCAGACCGTTTAGAGCTTTTCTTACCAAAAGATCAGCCAAGTTTTAAAGCTGATGTGGTTGTTGCTAATATTTTAGCCGGACCATTACGTGAATTAGCACCAACGATTATTGAATTTGTTGCACCAAATGGTCACCTTGCACTGTCAGGTGTTTTAGAAGAACAGGCCAATGAACTGCAAAATATTTATAGTCATTGGTGTGATATGGATGCCATTGCTGTTCAAGATGAATGGGTTCGTCTTTCAGGTAAAAAAAATTAGTCAAAAACCCTGTTATTAATTGAGCAGTATTCGTTAGCTATTTGTACAAATTCTGCTCACATCAATAGTTTGCAAAAAGTCAATATTAAAAACGCAAAAAAAAGCAAGAATTGTTCAATTTATATGCTTTTCAATTCCCTTAAAAACACGTAAACTTAGCGCCCTTTTGAATAGTAGCTCAAAAAAACAGCAACATGAATATAGGTTCGTATACTTTATCAAGTAATGTAATGCTTGCTCCAATGGCCGGAATAACCGACCAACCTTTTCGACAACTGTGTTGTCAAATGGGAGCAGGGTTAGCCGTGTCAGAAATGATTTCGTCTAATCCCAAAGTATGGCATACCGAAAAATCTAAGCGACGAAGTATTCATAGTGAATTTGCAGGTATTCGTTCGGTACAAATTGCCGGTTCAGATCCTGAAGAGTTAGCGTTTGCTGCTAAAGTTAATGTTGAAAATGGCGCACAAATTATAGATATTAATATGGGCTGTCCTGCTAAAAAGGTCAATAAAAAGCTCGCGGGTTCTGCATTATTAAAAGAACCTAAATTAGTTGAAGAAATAGTGCGAAGTGTTGTTGATGCGGTAAACGTGCCAGTAACACTTAAAATTCGTACCGGCTGGTGTGAGAACACTCGCAACGGCATTGAAATTGCTAAAATTGCTGAGCACAACGGTATTCAGTCTTTAGTCGTTCATGGTCGCACCCGTAATGATTTTTATAAAGGGGATGCGGAATACGAAACGATAAAAGCCATCAAGCAAGCGGTTAGTATTCCCGTTGTGGCTAATGGCGATATTACCAGCGCAATCAAAGCGGCGCAGGTATTAAATTTTACTGGGGCTGATGCCGTAATGGTGGGTCGTGGTGCCCAAGGGAAACCTTGGATTTTTCGAGAGATTAATCATTTCTTGAAAACGGGTGAACATTTGTCTGCCCCCTCATTGGAAGAGATTTGTCCGATAGTTATTGGGCATGTAAAGGACTTACACAACTTTTACGGTGACTTTATGGGTGTTCGTTTTGCTCGTAAGCACGTTGCTTGGTATATGCTCGCGTATGACCAAGAGAAAAAATTTCGTTCTGTTTTTAATGCGTTAGAGTCATCTACCGATCAACTTGATGCATTAGAACTGTATTTTGATAATTTAAATTAACTAGAAAGAGTCTGAACTTTATGTTTGAACAAAATATTTCATCACCATTCGTTACTGGCAAGATCCAAACTCAAGCTGAGTATTCTCCATTACGTACTCAAGCTAAACAAGCTATCAGTAACTACTTATCGCAATTAAATGGTAATGATGTAGATGATATGTACGACCTTGTACTTTCTGAAATCGAAGCGCCAATGTTAGAAGAAGTTATGAAGTATACGCGCGGTAACCAAACACGTGCAGCTAACTTGTTAGGTATCAATCGCGGTACTTTACGTAAGAAGCTTAAAAAATACGGCATGAACTAAAAAATAGACAGGTTGTCCCTGTCAATCGAAAGCACCCTAGGGTGCTTTCTTTATTTCTAGCTAAGGGGTTTTCTTCAGCTAGCTACTCATTACTGAGTAAAAAATTTATTTTAAAAAATCACTGCCAAGGACAAATGTCAACGGCCAGACAATTAAACTAACTTTAAGGTTAACAATAAAGCAATGGATACTCCACGCCCAATCAAACGTGCATTATTAAGTGTTTCTGATAAAACAGGTATTGTCGATTTCGCTCGTAGTTTAGCGCAAAAAGGTGTTGATATTTTATCAACCGGCGGCACAGCAAAATTATTAGCTGATAATGGTATACAAGTTACTGAAGTTTCTAAATACACAGGTCACCCTGAAATTATGGACGGTCGTGTTAAAACACTTCATCCAAAAGTTCATGGCGGAATTTTAGCGCGCCGTGGTATGGATGAAGCCGTTATGGCTGAAAACGATATTAGCGCGATTGATCTTGTTGTCGTTAACCTTTACCCATTTGCTAACGCAGTTAGTGATGAAAACTGTAGCTTAGAAAACGCGATTGAGAATATTGATATCGGTGGACCCACTATGGTTCGTGCAGCGGCAAAAAATCATAAAGACGTGACGATTATTGTTAATGCTCACGATTACGAGCGCGTATTAGCAGAAATGAATAGTAACGATGATTCATTAATGTATAACACACGCTTTGACTTAGCTATTGCTGCCTATGAACATACTGCAGCTTACGACGGTATGATCGCAAATTACTTTGGCAAAATGCTTAGTGCGCGAAGCGGTGAAAAAAGCGAAGTTAACTTTAAAGAAAAAAACAAATTTCCACGCACCTTTAACAGTCAGTTTATTAAAACTGAAGATTTACGTTACGGTGAAAACTCACATCAAGATGCTGCTTTTTATGTCGAAGCAAATCCTGAAGAAGCATCGGTTTCAACGGCTAAGCAATTACAAGGCAAAGCGCTTTCTTATAACAATATAGCTGACACGGATGCCGCTTTAGAATGTGTTAAAGAATTTGATGAGCCGGCGTGTGTTATCGTTAAACATGCTAACCCTTGTGGTGTTTCTATTGGTGACAATATCTTAGCCGCTTACGAAGGTGCTTACCGTACAGATCCTACTTCAGCATTTGGTGGCATTATTGCCTTCAACCGTGAATTAGATGCCGACACCGCAGAAGCTATTGTTTCTCGCCAGTTTGTCGAAGTTATTATCGCGCCAAGTGTTTCAGAGGCTGCGGCACAAATTGTTGCTGCTAAACCTAACTTACGTTTATTAGCCTGTGGTGAATGGTCGACCAAAACTACCGGTTTTGATCTTAAACGTGTTAACGGTGGCTTATTGGTTCAAGACAGAGACCAAGGCAAAGTGACCAGCGATGATTTGAAAGTTGTTACTAAACGTCAACCAACCGCTGATGAAATGCGTGACTTACAATTCTGTTGGAAAGTAGCGAAATACGTGAAATCTAATGCGATTGTTTACGTTAAAAATAGCATGACTATTGGTGTCGGTGCCGGTCAAATGAGCCGAGTTTACTCTGCTAAAGTTGCTGGTATCAAAGCTGCAGATGAAAACCTAGAAGTTAAAGGTTCAGTCATGGCATCTGATGCATTCTTTCCATTTCGTGATGGTTTAGATGCTGCCGCTGAAGCGGGTATTACTGCTGTTATTCAACCGGGCGGTTCTATGCGTGATAATGAAGTTATTGCCGCTGCCGATGAACATAACATAGCTATGGTGTTCACCGGAATGCGCCACTTCCGCCATTAAGTCGGTTTGCTTGTTGTTGGTTAAATAAAATTATTCGTTGGGAGTGCTCACGTAGGTAACCTACGCTTCACGCTTCCGCTTTTAATTTTCACTAACCCGCTTAAAGCATTTCCAATTAACGGTTTATTAGCCTTGTTGATAAAATGTTACACTTCAACAAGGTTAAATGCCTTTCTTTTATCCTCCTTATCTGTTTCTTCTTTTAAAATCTGCTATAACATGTCGAGTTAACCTTTATTCTTGATATGGAAAAGCAAATGAAAACAATAAAAACCTTATTATCAGCTTCAATCATCAGCCTGTCATTAGCCAGTGTTTCTTACGCTGATCAAGCCATGCAACCTATGGCTAATACACAGTTAGCCCAAGCGGTTGCTAGTGAACATAGATCAGCAGCTAATAAAATACGTGATGAATATCGTCATCCACAACAAACCTTAGAATTTTTTGGTTTTAATTCATCAATGACTGTTGTTGAGATAACACCTGGTGGTGGTTGGTACACTGAAATTTTAGCCCCTGCGTTAAAAGGCAAAGGAAAGTTAATCGGTGCTCATTACCCTGATACCGGTGAAGACAACTATTACAGTAATTCCCGTAAAAAGTTAGTAAAAAAATTGGCTAGTCATGAGATGTTTAGTGAAGTTGAACTCTCTAACTTTGTGCCTAAGAAAGCCAGTGAATTAGCCCCCGCTGGTACTGCCGATATGGTACTGACTTTTCGTAATTTACATAACTGGGGAGAAGAAGGTGTAAGCCAAGTCTTTATTGATGCCTTTAAGGCATTAAAAACCGGTGGTATTTTAGGTGTCGTTGAACATCGCTTACCAAAAGGTGCAACAGCTAACGATATGAATAGCGGCTATGTTTCTGTGGAGACGACAATTGCACAAGCTGAAGCTGCTGGATTTACTTTTATTGCCAGTAGTGAAGTAAATGCTAATGCTAAAGACATAGCAAGTTATGAAAAAGGTGTCTGGACATTACCCCCGTCACTTGCATTAAAAGATAAAGATAGAGAAAAATATCTGGTTATCGGTGAAAGTGATCGAATGACTTTAAAATTTGCAAAAGTAGCTAAATAATCTTAAGACTTGCGCCATAACTTCCCTTATAATGGCGCAAGTTTTTTAGCATATTTTCTAGCAAATAAAGTAGGGTTAAGTTAAATGAATGTTTTAGTAATAGGTAGTGGTGGTCGTGAACATGCACTCGCATGGAAAGCTGCGCAATCATCACAAGTAGAAAAAGTATTTGTTGCACCAGGTAATGCCGGTTCAGCAACAGAAAATAAAGTAGAAAATGTTGCCATATCCGCTGGCGATACTGCTGCACTAGTCAACTTTGCTAAAACTCAAAACATTACCCTAACGATTGTAGGCCCAGAGCAACCACTTGTAGACGGGGTTGTTGATGCTTTTCAAGCCGAGGGGTTAACTATTTTTGGTCCAAGTGCTAAAGCGTCACAACTTGAAGGTTCAAAAGCATTTACTAAAGACTTCTTAGCTCGTCACAACATTCCTACAGGCTGGTACCAAAACTTTACTGAAATAGAAGCTGCGTTAGCTTATGTTCGTGAAAAAGGCGCACCTATTGTTATTAAAGCTGATGGCTTAGCAGCTGGTAAAGGCGTTATTGTCGCAATGACATTGCCAGAAGCTGAAGACGCTATTAAAGATATGCTCGCTGGTAATGCTTTTGGAGATGCAGGGCATCGTGTTGTCATCGAAGAATTTTTAGATGGTGAAGAAGCGAGCTTTATTGTAATGGTTGATGGCAAAAATGTTTTAGCCATGGCAACAAGTCAAGATCATAAGCGTGCTTATAATAATGACGAAGGACCAAATACAGGTGGAATGGGGGCTTATTCACCAGCGCCAGTAGTTACCGCTGAACTTCATCAACGTATTATGGATGAAGTCATATATCCTACAGTACAGGGTATGGCTAAAGAAGATGCCCCTTATACCGGTTTCTTATATGCTGGCTTGATGATAGATGCGACAGGTACGCCAAAAGTGATTGAATACAACTGTCGATTTGGTGATCCAGAAACACAACCTATTATGATGCGTTTAAAGTCTGATATTGTTGAATTATGCTTACTGGCTTGTGCTGGTAAGTTAGATACAGCGACTATTGATTTTGATCCACGTCCAGCTGTAGGCGTAGTATTAGCGGCCGGCGGTTATCCTGGCACTTACGCCAAAGGTAAAGTGATTTCAGGTTTAGAAACTAACCAGCATCCAGACAGAAAAACTTTCCATGCGGGCACCACTGAAATTAATGGTGAGATAGTGACGGCTGGCGGTCGAGTGCTTTGTGCTACTGCATTAGGCGAAACGGTTACACAAGCCCAAAAATCTGCGTATGCTTTATTACACGAAATAAGCTGGGAAGAAGTACAATTTAGAACAGATATTGCCTATCGTGCCATCGCCAGAGAACAAAGTTAACTTATACTTTTTAAGTGTTGAAATGAAAGCCTCTTTTAAGAGGCTTTTTTATTAGCTAAAATCGACGAATATCTCAAGATCTCCTAGAGTAAACTGAAATGATCCTTGTTAGGCTTTGTTTAGTTAGAACTGATAAAAAATTAATAATTACTGTATTAGCTTTAATAAAGCTCAATAACAACGCGGTATGTATGTTAATTGACCGAACGATCGATTATTTCAAATATATGACAAAAAAGGGTTGACGCCCAGCGAGAAATGTCTAGAATGCGCTCCAGTTCCAAGGGGTAACCCAAACGAACGTTTTGATAAGTTATCTACATCACTTTAGGGTAAAGTAGTTAACTTAACGTTTTATAGATAAGGTTTGAATCTTCGAAAAGAAACTTCAAATTAAATTAAATAAAACGTTGACATCAAAACTGAGAAGCGTATCATGCGCATCTCGCTTCAGGCAAGGCCTGCAGCAACGGAGCAACGCTCC